>CAYOPA010000827.1:0-1506 GCA_964405625.1 uncultured Bryobacterales bacterium | reverse complement strand
CCCGCATTATGAGGCCGGCGGCCGGAATCGCCAGACCCAGTCTCTTCCAATATGGTTTGAGCCTGAACGGGGCGGCGTGATTCCAGCATGGTTTGAGCCTGAAGCGGCGGTTCGGGGCCGATCATCACGACATGGTGATCGACATGAACGACGCTTCGCTGACCACCCTGGTGCAACTCCGGGAGTTTCTCGCCGGCACGGCCGATGTGGTCTTGACCTCCCCGGCGGACGACGGCGCCCGCTATCGCTTCATGGCCGGGGTGCTCCGACGCTTTGATTACCCGACGTTGGCACGCCCCGATAAGGGCCTGCTGCGCCGCTATCTGGCGCGCACCACCGGCTACTCACGGGCGCAGCTGACCCGGCTGATACGACAGCACGACCAGTACGGGGGCCTCTCCCGGCGCTACGCAGCCCCCAAGGCGGGCTTTCGCCGCCGTTACACTGCCGAGGACGTCGCACTGCTCGCGGAGGTCGACAGCCTGCACGGCACGCTCTCCGGACCCACCACGCGGGCACTGCTCGAGCGGGCGCTGCGCCTCTACGGCGATCAGCGCTTCGCGCGGCTGGCGGCAATCTCGGTCGCCCACCTCTACAACCTGCGCCAGCTCACCGCCTACCAGCGCGTGCGCCGTCACTGGACCAAGACCCGTCCCACGCCCGTGCGCATCGGCCTGCGCAAGCCCCCCCAGCCCGACGGCCGCCCCGGCTTCATCCGCATCGACTCGGTCCACCAGGGCGATCAGGACGGCCTCAAGGGCCTCTACCACCTCGACGCCGTCGATTGCGTCACCCAGTGGCAACTGCTCGCCACCACCGAGCGCATCAGCGAGGCCTATCTGCTGCCGGCCCTGCAAAGCCTGCTCGACGGCTTCCCGTTCCAGATCCTCGGCTTCCACGCCGATAACGGCTCCGAGTACATCAACCACACCGTCGCCAAGCTGCTCAACAAGCTCAAGATCGAACTGACCCGCTCCCGGCCTCGCCACAGCAACGACAACGCCCTGGTCGAGACCAAGAACGGCGCCGTCGTCCGCAAGCATCTCGGCTACGCCCATCTCCCGCAGCGCTTCGCCACCGAGGTCAACGCCTTCTGCGCCGAGCACCTCAATCCGTACCTGAACTTCCACCGCCCCTGCTTCTTCGCCGTCGACGAAGTCGATGCCAAGGGCAAAATCCGCAAGCGCTATCCGCCCGACCAGATCATGACGCCGTGGGACCGGCTGCGCTCCATCCCCAACGTCGCGACCGCGCTCAAGCCCGGCGTCACGCTCGAGACCCTGCAACACCAAGCCAGCCAGATGTCCGATAATGAGGCCGCGCAGCGCCTCAACACCGCACGCACCAAGCTCTTCCAATCCATCCACCGACGGTCCAGAACCGCCGCCTGACTCAACCCCTACCGGTCAACGCTTCTCGGGCTCATACCTGAATTGGAAAAGACTGCGGTGGCTCAACCCGCGAGATAGTCCGTCACCACCGTGAGGGTTTCCCGCAGCGAGAACA
>CAYOPA010000826.1:0-1506 GCA_964405625.1 uncultured Bryobacterales bacterium | reverse complement strand
GCGGACAGAACGTGCGCTTGACGGCCGGGCTGTCGTCGAAGAGCGAGAGGAAGACCGAGATACCTTCGACGATGGAGGTGCGCAGCTTGGGCTCGATGCGCATCCAATCGTGGCGGAACCAGCGCTCGACGGCTTCGAATTGCTCACGCCGGTTGGCATCGATTTTCGAGCCGCTATCCGGCGAGCCGTGCGTTGTGTACGGCACGCCGAGTGTGTTGAGTTGTTGCTCGACCGCGTCGGAGCGCACGACCTTCATGCGGTCGAGCGTGGGGTCCATGTTGAAAGGGAACGCCTTGAGGTCCGGCGCTTCGTAGTAGTCGTGCGGGTCGACGAGCAGGAATTCGCCGGGCTCGAACAGCGCCTTCCCCTCGGCCATGCGTCGCGCGAGAAGGTCCGGGTTGATGGCGCATTCGTAGACGTCGAAGAGCGTGACGTAGCCATAGACCGACTTGTGCAGAAGGATGATGAACTTGACGACGTTCGTGTAGGCCTGCTGCCAGAAAGGCTCCTTGCTGCGGATTCCGGAGCAAGGTGATCACGATTCCGGGGTGAAAGTAATCACGATTCCGGGCTGATGGTGATCAGTAATCGGGGTTTGTCGGAATGGCGATCAAGAGCCCGGAATCGGCGAGCGGGCGGCGCTGGACAGTCGAGCGGCAAAACGGCCTCCACTGGGAAGTGGAGGAAGTGTTTTGCCGCAGAAAAGATTGTCTATGCGCAAGCTCAAAGAAGTTCTACGACTACATCAGCTGGGGCTGGGGCAGCGCGAGATTGCGCGCTGTTGCTCGACCTCCCAGAGCACGGTTCACAACTACCTGAAGCGGGCCGAGACGGCCGGCGTCGAGTGGCCGTTGCCAGCCGATCTCGACGACGCCCAGCTCGAAGAGCAGCTGTTCGGGCGGCGGCGGGTAAAGGCCCGCTACGAGAAGGCCGAGCCGGACTTCGCCGTCGTTCACGAACAGCTCACCTCCCACAAGTACGTCACGCTGCAGCTGCTTTGGGAGGAGTACAGCGAGCAGCATCCGGGCGGGTATCGCTACAGCCGCTTCTGCGAGCTGTATCGGAGCTGGCGGCGCAAGCTCGACGTGGTGCTGCGCCAGGAACACCGCGCCGGCGAGAAGCTGTTCGTCGATTACGCCGGGGCGACTGTCCCGATCGAGAACTCTCGAACGGGCGAGGTGCGCCAGGCGCAGATCTTCGTGGCGGTGCTGGGAGCGAGTTCCTATAGCTACGCCGAAGCGACCTGGAGCCAGCAGCTGCCGGACTGGCTCGGCTCACACGTGCGGGCGTTCGAGTTCTTCGGTGGCGCACCAGAGATCGCGGTGCCCGACAATCTGCGCTCCGGCGTGACCAAGGCTTCCCGCTACGAGCCGGATCTGAACCGCTCCTATCAGGACCTGGCGACACACTACGGCGTGGCGGTTGTGCCGGCGCGTCCGGGCAAGCCAAGAGACAAGGATCAGGCTTCATACTGCACCTCGTTGGTCACTTTCGACGCAAGTTGCG
>CAYOPA010000825.1:0-1507 GCA_964405625.1 uncultured Bryobacterales bacterium | reverse complement strand
TGATGGTGTCTCTTCAGGTGGAGGACTGGCCTGAGGAGACGCGGAAGAGTCCGGCGTCTCATGATCGGTGCGAGTCGCGAGTGCTTCTAGGATCGCGGCTCGCATCTTGATATTCGTGGTTTTGAATTTGGCTTTAGCAGGGTTGTCAATCGACTTCGTGACACCAGATAAATACGCTTTAAGCCCATCGGTCGGCACAGCGGCCAGCGGCCACTTGGCGAACTCGCCGTAGTTGGGCGCGAGAGGCCCCGATTCAGTGGCGTGCGATGGTTGCGTCCGTGGCGCGTCCGTCGCTCCTGGGGCAACCTGGGCCGCTGCGTTGCCGTCGTCGTCTTCTGTGGCTAACCTACAGATGGCTGCCATGGCGTACCGCTTGGCGTAGGTGATGGCTGAGCCGACACCTTGGGCGTCGGCTTTCCCGACCGGCATCGTGTAGCTACTGCCGATCCATTCCCCTGATTCATGCAGCAAGACCGTTTCGATCGCCACACCTCCAGCCGCATCATTCACAAACTGCACGAGCGAGAGACCGTATTGTGCCAACGGCCCTTGGATGGCGTCCACGACTGATGCTAAGTCAGCGTATTTACTATTGAAGAATGGGTTAGAGGAATCCTTTTTTGCTGCTGGGAATTCCCCTTGCGCCTTCGCGAGAGCCTTCGCAAGTTCTGCAATTGAATCTGATTTCTGCATACTGTCCTCCAGTGTGGTTAGATGAATTTGGAGATGCGTTTATCCGCGTCATAGGCTTCACGGAGCCTCACAAACTGCTCCTGACACGGCGCGAACACTTCAGCGCTCCAGAAGTGATGGGAAAAACTGATAGGATCGTCGTCTTCTTTCGGCTTACTGAATCTGAGGATATGGACCCCATGCAACGGTCGATCGGGGAAATGCTCGTTCCAGAGAATAGCATATCCCCCGGCCACCTGGAGTAAATAGTCGGCATAGATCCCGTTGGAGGTCTTATAGTCACCCAAACAGAGATTGTTGCCCACGATCACGGCATCCATACACCCGCCGAAGCGGTACCGCTCGGAGACCAGCGCCAGTTCGGCTTGCTGAATCGTCAAGCCGGTCTGTTGTTTCCAATTCAGGTAGGCCAGAAAGGCATGGTCCGCCTTCTTTAAGATCTCCTCTTTGTAGGGATGCCGGTCAAATGGCACGCCTTGCCAATCCGCCTCGATCATGGCATGTGCGCACGTTCCGGCGTCTGCGGCGGCATCTCGCGTCTCGCGAAAATCCTTCCCGTTTCGCCCTTGCTCCCAAGCCCAATGGAGGAGCCCGCCGGACTCTTTCCATCGGCTCAAGATCGTCGTGACCCCAGGCACACGCGTTCCATCTTTCGTTTTATATGCTTGTGTCGGCATGGCTTCTCCTATAATCCTAACCGTTTCAACATCGCCTTGGCTCGCAGCATGCTCGTCTGGTTCTCCCTCCCCCGCTTGCCGGAGACTTTGGCCTCTTGACTCGGCTTATACCAGCGTGCGTGCTTCTTTTGCTTGAT
>CAYOPA010000824.1:0-1510 GCA_964405625.1 uncultured Bryobacterales bacterium | reverse complement strand
CAGCGCTCCCGAATGCGCTTGGCATACCAGGAGGTGGTGTCGGCGCGAGCGTCCCAGGCGGCGACGATATCTCGCCGCCGACCGGGAAACACGAAGCCGAGAAACCAGTAGCGCTCCAGGATGAAGGTCCACATGATCAGGAGCACGACGAGCACGGCATACAGCACCGGCCCGCCGAGGTCGATGAACGCCTGGATGGTTTCCAGGAATTCACGCAGAAGGACCATGACGCCTCTCCGCAAGCTGCGCCACCAGGCCCGCGCTCTGCTCTTCGAGCACGCGGATGAGGCTCTTGGCGCGCGAGGCCAGCACGCTGTGGATCAGAGTCAGCGGGATAGCGACACACAGGCCGATCACCGTGGTGACCAGGGCCATGGAGATACCGCCCGCCATGGTCTTGGGATCGCCGGTACCGAACAGTGTGATCATCTGGAAGGTCTGAATCATGCCGACCACCGTACCCAAAAGACCCAGCAGCGGGGCTACCACGTAAAGCACCTTGATGCCCGACAGGCCCCACTCAAAGGAGCCGGTCTCCTTCAGAATAGCCTCGTCCAGCTTCAACTCAAGGGTCTCGACGTCAATGTTCGGGTTCTCGGTGTACACCGACATCACCCGCCCGAGCGCGTTACCGCTGTCGGCCTCGGCGCGATTCAGCTGACTGTTGATCTTCATGCCCGAGAACAGCAGACGCAGACCCTGGATCAGGCCCAGTAGCAGACCCACCAAGCCAAGACCGATGGTCACATAGCCGACGTAGCCGCCTTGGTGGACACGCTCCATCAGGGAGGGCTGCTCGACCACGAGCGTAAGAATCTGGCCCCTGGTGAAGTCCACCGGCAGGGCCTGGAACCCGGTGCTGGCGCCCTCAAGGCGACCGGCATCGCTCAGGTGCCGTGCCACCGGCTGCTTGGCCAGGAAGCCGAAAGTGCCCTCGAAGCGGCCATCACCGCGATTCCACTGCAGGAACTTGCCGTTGCTGATGGCATTGAAGACACCCACGCGGGTGATCGGCTGCTCGCGCAGCAGGACTCCGTCTTCATTGCGGATGTCGCCGGTGAAGGCGACCACGCGCCCCTGCTCGGTGATCTCGCGCTGGATTTCGAACCACAGCTGCCGCAGCTCGGCAATCGTCGGCAGCTCCTTGCGCTCGGCGAGGTTGGCGAGAAAGCGAGTGCGCCCTTGGAACTGCGCCGACACGAAGGAGTTTTCGAACTGGCCGCGCAGATCACCAGAGACCTGCTTGACCACGCCGAACATCTCGCCGAGGTTGCCCATGCGCTCCTGCAGGGTGGTCTCGAAGTCGGCCAGCCCCTTTTCGTTCTCGTCGAACTCGACGCGCAACCGGTCGCTGCGGGCGTTCTCGGCGGCCAACTGAGCACGGGCCTGGGCCAGCAGTTCGCGCTGGCGATTGCGCTCACGCACGAATTCCTGCTCGCGCTGTTGATTGATCTGACCTTCGCTCTGGGCGGCGCGCTGAACCTGGCGCAGCAATTCGTCGAGATTGCCG
>CAYOPA010000823.1:866-1511 GCA_964405625.1 uncultured Bryobacterales bacterium | reverse complement strand
GGCGGCGGCGAGCAGCGCGGAGCTCATGCGCCGCTCCCGCCGCCGGCGCCCATGCGGCGGCGCACCGCGCCCAGCAACCGTCCGGTCAGGGTCGGGGACAGGACAGGCGTTCGCGCCACGAGGGGGTGCTCCCAGATTGTTCCGCCCGCCAGCGCCGTCAGAGGTGCCACACCCGCCGGGCACGCGCTCATGAGACGCTCCGTCTCGATGCGTGGCGGCGTCCAGTGCTTGTCGACGGCGCGGATCACTGCTTCCCAGTCCGTCTCCAGCGTCTTCTTCTGGCGATAGTAGATCGTTCGCCGCCGGCCCCATCCCATGACAAGGTCGATAAACCGCGGATTCAGGCGCGACAGATCGTCGATCGCCAGCGGCGCCCGGGCCATGCCACATTTCCCCGGGTCCGAACCCAGATAGAGCGAGGGGATTCCATAAGCGACGGCCAGCGCGTAGCCGTGCAGCGACGTCGAGACAACCCGCCGACAGGCCAGGATCTCGTCGATCTTGGCGCGGATGCCTTCGATGCTTGCCGGCGCCACCATGGTGATCAGTCGCACCGCGCCGGACAGGTCGTCGGGAACGCGGTAACGCGCCAGCGCGGTCTTGGGCCGCGCGTGGAAGCTGCGGTCGACCAGCTCCGACAGGTGC
>CAYOPA010000823.1:259-856 GCA_964405625.1 uncultured Bryobacterales bacterium | reverse complement strand
TCCCAGCGCTTCTCAACCTGCGGCGCGTAGAAGCGCGGCAGCAGCATGCCCGGATCGCCGTAGGGAATGCGGCGCAGCCGCGGCTCGCCGTCCAACAGCAGCGCCTCAGTCATTGGGCCGCGCACGGCGTGCAGCCGCAACGTCATCTTCGAAGGTCGCCGGTAGGGACGCCGGGCGCCGGGGTCGAGCGGGTCCAGCCATGGCGAGCATCCCGCGCCCCACACGTCCACCACGCCGCCGCGCAGATTCTGGGCGATGGTGCCTATCGCGACCATGCGGGACCGGTCGGAGCAGAACGGCGCATATATCGCGGGCCTGCCGGACACCATGGTCAGGATCGCAGGGCTCAGGGCGTCGCCAACGTTGATGTAGGGCGCCGCGCCGCCCGTCCCGCAGACCCAGCTCACTGCGACGGGGCGGGAAGCGCTGGAGCGAGGGGCAGTCATGCCTCCCCCCTCTCGCCCGCGAGCCGCCGGATCTCGCGCCGCCAGCCGGGGCCGTCCAGCGGATCGAGGAAGACGGCGCCGGGACCGGCGATCTCGCGATGGGCGGGCAGGTCCGACGCGACGATGGGCGCAGCCAGCGCGGCGGCCTCAA
>CAYOPA010000823.1:0-249 GCA_964405625.1 uncultured Bryobacterales bacterium | reverse complement strand
TGGTCGAACTCCGGCGCACTCGGCTTCGAGAGCATCAGGCGCACGCCCCCGGCATCGAAGAACGCCATCCCCGCCATCGCGAACTGCAGCGGCAACCCCAGCCCTTCGGCGAAGGACGGCGCCAGAAGCCCGCGGCAGCCCCGAAGCAGCACCCGGATCTCGGCGTCGGCGGCGTCGCCGATCTCGACGACATGCGCGCGGATCGCGGGCGAGCGCTCGAGCATGTCGAGAACCATCTCGTTCTCCCAT
>CAYOPA010000822.1:0-1521 GCA_964405625.1 uncultured Bryobacterales bacterium | reverse complement strand
CCGTTGATCACGTGGCGGGGCTTCTTCCAGACGATCTCGCCGTTTTTCGCGTTCACGGCGATGATGTAGGCGTCCGTGTCCTGATCGCAGACCAGCACCACCCGCCCGTCGGCATGGACGGGCGAGGCGGCTACGCCGTGTTGGCTGTTGAACGGCCCCAACGGCAGTTGCCAGCGCTGCTCGCCGTCAAAATCGTAGGCGATCAGCCCGAATTCGGCGAAGAAGACGAACACCTGGCGCCCGTCGGTGGCGACGGTCGGCGTGGCGGAGTGGTTGAGCTTGTGCTGTGGCTCGCGCCGGGCGGCCGGGACCGAGCGCCGCCACAGAATCTCGCCGCTGGCGCGGTCCAGACACAACGTCACCAGCTCCTCGCCCTCGGCGGCGGTCAGGAAGATCCGATCCCCGATCAGCACCGGCGAGGACTTGCCCTCGGGCAGCTCCGTCTTCCACACGATGTTCTTGCCAGGGCCGAATTCAGTGGGAACTGTCCCACACGACGGGCACAGCCCGGAGCCGTCGGGACCCCGAAGCTGCGGCCAGTCGGCGGCGGAGAGCCCGAGCGCGAGCAGCAGGGAGAGGATCGGGAGAACGGTGCGCATACGGATGGTTTACATCTTAAGCCGTTGGCGCGCCGGAGTCAGCTCACACTCAGAGGCGCTTGAACCAGCGAATCTGGCGCGCCACCTCTTCGTACCCGGCGGCGGCGTAAAGGCAGTTCCCCACGTCGTTGTCGCTGAGGCAATCCAAGTTGACGGCTTCGGCGCCTTGGGCCCGCGCCCAGTCTTCAAAGGCCGCCAGCATCGCCCGCCCATAGCCCTTGCCGTGCGCATGGGGCTCAACGGCCAGCAGATCCAGAAAGGCCAGACGAAACGCCGGATCGTAGCCGCAAATCGCGCACGCGGCCGGCCTGTCCTGGTCAAAACCCAGCAGGATGGTTTGCCCGGAGGCGGCCTGCTCGGCTCTCGCTCGGAAGCGTTCCCGCCAACCTCGTTCGTTCAGCATGCCAAAACGCTCTTCGGCTCGGCGAAACCACGAAATCGGCTCGAAAGCGCGGCAGATCAGCTCCACGGCCTCGGCTTTTTCCGCCGCAAGGGCCTCGCGAATCGTCAGCGTCGCCATGCCGGCTACTCCTTGTCAACCTCCACCAGTGCGCGCAGGTTCGCCACGCCCTCGGTATGACGCGAGTCCAGCACGGTAAACAGCAACGCCTCTTCGAGCCAGTCGTGGGCCGTGCCGTCGGGGTCGTGCGAAGCCGCGGTTACCGTGTACTCCTGCGGGCAGAGGTCGGCGTTGAACGTGAAGCGCACCGTCGCCTCCTCGCCGGCAGCCATCGGGCCGAAGCTCCTGCCGTCAAGCTGCGTGTTCGTCCCATAGACGGAGACGCCGACGCGGTTGCGCAGCAGCATGCCGACGACCGGATCTTCCACCGTCTCGGCAAAGCGCACTGTCGCTTGGACGGTCACCTGCTCGCCGCTGCGCACCACCGCCGTCGAACGGCCCTCGGCGTCGAGCAGATCGAGC
>CAYOPA010000821.1:0-1523 GCA_964405625.1 uncultured Bryobacterales bacterium | reverse complement strand
CGGCGAGAACTTTGGCGACACCTTCCGCGTGCGCGACGGATTGCTGGAGGTCCACTACGGCGCCTATGGCTCGTTCGACGAGCGCTTCGGGCATCTGTTTTACGAGCAGCCCTTCAGCTACTACCGCATGGCCGTGGAGTACCGCTTTATCGGAGACCAAGCGTCCGAGGGGCCCGGCTGGGCGCGGCGCAACAGCGGCGTGATGATCCACGGCCAGACGCCGGAGTCGATGACCGTCGACCAGAACTTCCCTATCTCGATCGAAGTGCAACTGCTCGGCGGCCTGGGCGAAGGACCCCGCCCGACGGCGAATCTCTGCACGCCAGGAACACACGTCGTGATGGACGGCAAGCTCGTCACCCAACACTGCACCTCCGCCGCCGCCAAGACCTACGACGGCGACCAATGGGTGCGCGTCGAGATTCTGGCGTTGGGAGACAGCCTGATCCGCCACATTATCGACGGCGAGACCGTCCTCGAATACAACCTGCCGCAGATCGGCGGCGGCGTTGTCGACGGCTTCGATCCGGCGGCAAAACCGGACGGCATGTTGCTCGCCGGCGGCTCGATCTCACTGCAAAGCGAAAGCCACCCCGTGCAGTTTCGCAAGGTCGAACTGCTGGACCTGGAGGGCTGCATGGACGACAAGGCCGCCAACTACCGCAGCTATTTCGTAAAGTCCGCGCCGGAGCGGTGTGTTTACCGGTAGCTTATACTCGCAATATGGTCCCGCGGCGGACAGCCTTGTTGCTGCTGCTCGGCGCGTTTGCGCTGACGGCCGCCGATGCGCCGAAGAAGCCCGCGCACGGCAACGTCGCGCCCTACTATCCAACGCCCCTTGAAGTCGCCAAACGGATGCTGGAAGTCGGCGACTTACAGCCGGGCGAGCTCCATGTTGATCTCGGCAGCGGCGATGGCCGCCTGGTCATCCTGGCGGCCCGCAACCATGGCGCTCGCTCCATCGGTTACGAGCTTGACCCGAAGCTGGTGGCGTCCAGCCGCCGCCAGATTGAGGAGATGGGCCTCACCGAGCTCGCCACGATCGTCCAGCAGGATCTGTTCCAGGCCGATCTCACAGAGGTCGACCTGCTGACGGTCTATCTGCTGCCCAGGGCGCTGGGCATGCTGCGGCCGATCCTGGAGCGCGAGCTCAAGAACGGCGCCCGAGTGGTGTCACACGATTTCGAGATCCCGGATTGGGAGCCGACCGACCGCGTGGACTGCGACATGGACAACGAGATCGACGGCTTGCCGCACATGCTCTACGTCTACCAGCGCTAGCGAATCCCCCTTTTTTTCGACATGCGGACTTGGATGAGAAGACGGCTGCCTGCCGCGATGCTAATGCTGTTTGCGGCCTGCGGGGGCGAAACGAACGTTTCCAAGCCCACTCCCGAGCTGCTGGCCACCTACTATCCCACGCCCGAGCCCGTCGTGAAACGGATGTTGGAAATGGCCGAGATCCAGCCCGGCGAGGTCCACTACGACCTCGGCAGCGGCGACGGCCGGATTGTGGTCACGGC
>CAYOPA010000820.1:0-1533 GCA_964405625.1 uncultured Bryobacterales bacterium | reverse complement strand
GAGTGATTCCGATGATTCCTGGACCACGGTCGGCCGCGCGGGCTTCATTCTCGACAACCTGATTGCCGGGAAGAGAGCGAAGCCAATGGTCGTCGTCATGACAGCCGGTCACACCAGTCAGGCCGGCTTCGGCGGCGGCGGCGGCGCCCGGCCGGCGGTCGATGAGTTCGCGCAGGACTTCCTGAATGACGTGATGCCCTACATGGAGAAGAACTACCGCGTTCACACCGATCGCAAGAACCGCGCGCTCGCCGGGCTCTCCATGGGCGGCGCGCAGACGTTGAACATCGGCATTCCGAACTTGGAGAAGTTCGCCTATCTCGGCGTTTACAGCTCCGGCGTGTTCTCCATCATTCCAAATCCGAACCGTCCGGCACCGGAAGGCCCCACCTTCGAGGAGCAGCACCAGGCCATCCTCGCCGACGCGAAGCTGAAGAAGGGGCTCAAGCTGTTTTGGTTCGCGACGGGCAAGGACGATTTCCTGGTTGAGACGTCGCGGGCGACGGTCGCGATGTTCCAGAAGCACAACTTCGATGTGGTGTACAACGAAGGCGAAGGCGGCCACACCTGGATCGTCTGGCGCGAGTACCTGAACGAGTTCGCGCCGAAGCTGTTTCAGTGATGCCGCCCTTTGCTGCCGCGCTCGACTTCCAACCCGGTTGGGACAACGATCCGCAGCTTGAACCTATGAAACTGACCACCCTGATCGCCGCCTGCGCCGCCGCCGGCTGCCTCGCCAGCCAGGCCCAAAACCAAGTCGTCCGTCTTTACGAAGGCAAGGCCCCCGGCTCCGAGTCGTGGACGCACTCCGAAAAGGAAAACACCCAAAACCGCTGGAACACGCGCGTCGTGTTCAACGTGGCCGATCCCACGCTCACGGTCTTCAAGCCGGACGCCGCCAAGGCCAACGGCACAGCGGTCGTCATCTGCCCCGGTGGCGCGTTCTTCGCATTGTCGATTGACAGTGAAGGCAACGACGTCGCGCGCTGGCTCGTTGAAAAAGGTGTCACCTGCTTCGTGCTCAAATACCGGCTCGTCGAGTGCCAGACCGACGATCCGACGCGTGAGGTCGGCACCCGCGGCCCGCTGGACCAGGTGGTCGCACCCATTGTTCCGCTCGCGCTGGCGGACGGACTCGCCGCCATCGGCCACGTTCGGAAGAACGCCGCGCAATACGGCGTGAACCCCGACCGCATCGGCATCATCGGCTTTTCCGCCGGCGGCACGGTCGCCTCGTCGGTCGCCTTCAATTACACCCCCGAGACGCGGCCGAACTTTGTAGCACCGATCTATCTCGCCTACCACTGGACGCTGAAGGACCAGGGCGTGCCCGCCGATGCGCCGCCGCTCTTCGTGCTGGCCGCGACTGATGACCCGCTCCAGCTCGCACCCCATAGTGTCCAGATTTACCAGGACTGGGTGAAGGCCGGTAAGGCCGCCGAGCTGCATCTCTACTCGAGGGGCGGCCACGGCTTCGGCATGCGGCAGCAGAACCTCCCGAGCGACCGCTGGATCCAACTCTTCGCCGACTGG
>CAYOPA010000819.1:0-1538 GCA_964405625.1 uncultured Bryobacterales bacterium | reverse complement strand
CGTGGAGCGGTGCTGGCAGTGCCGGGCTCGCCTGGACGAGTTGCACCGGCAGGCGCTCGAGACCGCACGGCTCATCGAGGACGACAGCTTTCTCGGACCGGCGCGGATGGCCGCCGGCAAGATCAGCCTACAGCGCAAGATTCGAGAGATTGAACGCACGGCTGCTCCAGCGCCGGCTTTCCGCGTCGGACCGCGCCGGCCCGGCTGGTGGGCTTGGGCTGGGTTGGCCGCGGCCGCGGTGATCGCTGCGGCAATTCTGCTATCCCCTGATCAGCCAAAACCTCCCTCAGCCCGCAGCCTGATCAGCTCCTTGCAACTCCATGAAGAGTCCATCGAGCAGACAGCCCGCCCGATTCAGCAGCGATTCGAAGTTGAGGTTGTGGAGACGGTTCCGGCGGGCCGAACCATCCTGGGCGAGCTGTTGCGGACGATGCTGCTGACCGCCGCGATCCTCGTGACGGTCATCGCCTTCGGCGCGGCGGTGAAGCCGCTCGCCAACGAGCAGATCCTGTCCGGCGGGCCGAACCATCCTGGGCGAGCTCGAGATTGTATCCGACAAGCGTTCGGACCGGTTTGCGGCCCGCTGGCGCGACGACTCGGGCGCCCTTCGCCATGCAATCCTGCGGCTGGAAACCGATCGGGAGCTGGTTTACCGCAGGGCTGACGGTTGGGCCGTCGAGCGTCCGTTCCGCTCGGCCGCTCAGGAAGCTCCAGTGGCGGAGGCGATGCGATTCGGGATAGACTCGGCGGCGCTGATCCAGGGATTTCAGCGTTGGCTGGAGATGCGCGAGTGGCGGCCGGTTGCCTTTTCTCGCAACTTGATCGTATTGGCTGGCCAAAGCGGCGTCTTCGTGCGTGTGGAGCCCGGATCCGGCGGCGTCTGGCTGCTCCGCGCGAGTCGCGAATCGCGCGAGGGACGCCTGGAGCTGATCGTAGAGGTGGACCGGCGTTCCCTGGAGCCGCGAGCGCAGATCTTGTCTTTCGAGAAGGATGGCCGAATGACGCAGTTGCGATTGCGCTCCCGCGGAACCGCGCTGTTGGACCCAGCCACGCTCAGTCCGGCGGTCTTTCGCCCCGAGATGCCCGTGGCTTCCGCTCTGGAGGCCGAGCGCGGCCCGTCGATCCAAGGCGCGCCTTCCGGTCGGCGGTCACCGCCCAAAGACGATGGGCCTCGGTTGATCGCCCGCCCTGACCTGGCGCATCTAGAAGCTGATGTACGCATGGCCGTGCATCGAATGAATCTCTGCCTGAGCGGCGGGGTGGAGGTTACCCGCGGCGACCTGCGGGTGGATGTCGGCGGCTTTGTTGAGTCCGAGGAGCAGCGGCGACAACTGCTGACGGTCCTTCCGAAAAGCCGTTGGCTCCGGGTTTCGCTGGATTCGATCGAAGCGTTGACGGGCGCGGCGGGTCCTGACGTAGCGCACGATCGGGCAGGCGAGCACGTCTGGGGCGGACGGCCGGCGTTGGCTGAGTTGCTCAACAGCGGCGCGCTTTCAAGCGCCGACCTCAGCGTTCTGGCCGGCAATTCACTGAACACG
>CAYOPA010000818.1:792-1539 GCA_964405625.1 uncultured Bryobacterales bacterium | reverse complement strand
CCTGGGTCTACCTGCCGCGTCAGAACACCTACGCCAAGCTGCCGCCCAAGAGCGCGGCGCCGCCGGCCGCCCAGGCCCCTGGCCTGGATTCCGACGCGCTGGTGCGCCGCTTCCCGGACCGTTACCAGACGGCCGCTGACCGCATCCTCACCGCTCGCATCCTGCGCTCGGAAACCCTCGGGCTGCAAAACGGCGAAGCCGTCTGCGATGTCGTGGAAGCGGACTACAATCCGCCTCCCGGTATGAGGGAGGGTTCCATTCAACGCACGTTTTGGATCGCGCGCGACTCCGGCCTGATCTTGCGCGAGCGCTCGCTGGCCGGCATGCTCCAGCCGGGTCAGGCCAACCAGCGCGTGGAGGTCCGCCAGGAGGTCGACTTTCAGATGGCCATGATCAACGGCGGCTTTGACGAAGGCGTGTTCGTCTTCGTCCCCCCGCCCGGCGCCCAGCAAGTGGAGTCGCTGCGGCCCGACGCCGACCCCGCGACCCAACCCATCGACGCCGAGGCCCCCGATTTCACTCTCGACGACCTCTCCGGCAAGCCGGTCAAGCTGACCGGCCTGCGCGGCAAGGTCGTGCTGCTCGATTTTTGGGCGAGCTGGTGCGGGCCCTGCCGCTACGACATGCCGATCGTCGAACAGCTCCACAAGGAGAAAGCCGCCGACGGCTTGGTCGTCTACGGGGTCAACTCCGAGGCCGTCGAGCGCGCCCGCGGCTACCTGGAAAGCAACAGCCTCAGCATGCCGA
>CAYOPA010000818.1:0-782 GCA_964405625.1 uncultured Bryobacterales bacterium | reverse complement strand
GGCCGTGGCGCGGCTGTACCGCGTCCGAGCCATTCCCACGTTTGTCGTTGTCGATCGGCAGGGGCGCATCGCGTCGTATTTGCAGGGCACGCAGAGCCGCGCCCAGCTTGAGCAGGCGCTCGCAAAGGCCGGTCTGTAGGCTTGTTATGCTCGGAATTCAGGATCTCTTATGGCTCGTAGAACGCTGTTCTTGAATCCTCCCTCGTTTGAAGGCTTCGACGGCGGGGCGAGCTCGCGCTGGCCCGCCTCCCGCGAGATCGAGTCCTATTGGTACCCCGTCTGGCTGTGCTATCCGGCCGGAATGCTGCCCGATTCCAAGGTCGTCGACGCCCCGCCGCACCATATTTCTCCGCGGCAGACCATCGACATGGCCCCGGACTTCGAATTCCTGGTGCTGTTCACCTCCACGCCCGGCTTTGACAACGACGTGCGATTGGCCGAGGCGATGAAGCAGCTCAACCCGGAGCTGAAAATCTGCTTCGTCGGCCCGCACGTCACCGCCCTGCCCGACGCCAGCCTCGCGGCCAGCCCGGCGATCGACTTCATCGTCCGCAAGGAGTTCGACCACCAAGTCGTCGATTTCGCCAACGGCAAGCCCTTCACCGAGCTGCCCGGCGTGAGCTGGCGTAACGGCGACGGCGGCGCGCACCACAACCCCGACGCCCCGCAGATCGAAAACCTCGACGAGCTCCCCTGGGTGACCAAGATCTACAAGCGCGACCTTGACATCTCGCGCTACAACGTCCCGTTTCTCAAGCACCCCTACCTGTCGTTCTACACCG
>CAYOPA010000817.1:0-1542 GCA_964405625.1 uncultured Bryobacterales bacterium | reverse complement strand
CGGCGCTGAGCTCCATCTCGCCCGAGATCACGCCGCTGAGGTTTTCGAGCCCGGAATCGGTCAGCGCCGCAATGATGGCCGGATCTACATCGCGGAGGCGCCCCTGGCCCCGCAGCCGCTGGCCGGGCGCATCGATCATCGCCTCGCCCGTAAACTCTCCGCCCAGCGCCGAGCCCGCCCAGTCCAAACGGATCTCGTCGCTGCCGCCCAGCCGTCCCTGCCAGAGCCCCAGCTCCACGCCGCGCCAGACGAGGTTGTCCAGGCTCCACGAGCCCTCGGTCTGAAGCCGCTCCAGGCCTGCGCCGCCGGCGGCCAGCCGGCCGGAAGCGCGGACATCGAACGAAGCTTTCCCCGCCGGCGGGCTGTCGGCGCCACGAAACCGGTCGAGCTCCTCCAACAGCCATCCGCGGCCCTCCAGGTCAAGCGCAAAGCTGCGCTCGGCCGGCAAGTAACGTCCGCCGCCGCGCATCGAACCGGAGCCGTTCCGAACCAGCAGGTCCTCGATCAACGTCTGATCGCGCGCGACATAGGCGGATAGCTCGATGTGATCGATCGGCTCGTCGGCGAGCACGGCTTCGTCGACCTCAATTTTGGCCGCCACTCGCAGGTCCTTCAATTGCCCGACTATTTCGACGCGCCCGCCCCAGGAGCCGGTGAGCGGCGCATCGCTGCCGGTCAGCACCAGCGTCTTGGCCAAGCTTAGACCGCGGGCCTCAAGCAGGCCATACAGCGGCAGGTCCTCCCACTTCCAGCCGGACTGCGCCGGCGCATTGCCTCTCAAGCTCAGGCGCGCCCGGCCGCGGTTGTCTTGCAGGGTGGCGTCGTCGATGCCAAAGCCGGTGGAGTCAATGCGCAACCCGCCGCGGGCCTGGCTCCACTCATACCCCAACAGACGGATGCGGCCGGTTTGCACGTCGCCGTCGACACCGATGGTGAGCGATCCGCCGGGAGCGTCGGCGCGCACCAGCCCGTCGAACGAGACTGGCCCCAAAAGCTCAAACGGCGCGGTCTCCAGGTTCAGGCCAAGCAACTCCAGCAACCGCAACAGATCGTCCGGCTCGGAGGCCTCCAGCCTTACGTCGGCGGCCGTGGAGGTCCCTCCGCGCGCTGTTCCGGATGCGGTCAGCCTGGTTTCGGCGGTACGCAGATTTAACGATTCAGCCTGCAAGATCCGCGAGGCGCCGTCGAATTGCAGCACGGCGTCGCCGGAGACGGGCCGCGCCGAGCCCCTCGCCCCCGACCCGTTCAGCGTTACGTTCGCCAGCGCCCGCAAGTCCTCCAGCGAACGGCCTTCGACTTCCAGTTGGGCGGACGCGGCGGCGTCCCAAATCACCGACCGCGTGGAAACGCCCCCCGCCGCCAGCAGATCCCGTAGCCGAAATCCTTCCATCTCGCCTTTGAAGCTGAAATGGGGGGCGGCGGAGCTGAGCTCGGTAATGTCGGCCTCGCCGCGCAGCGCGCCGCCGAGAGCCTCAACCTGGAGGGAAGTCAGTCCCAACCTGTCGAACGAACCGCGAAAATTGGTCTCCAGAGCGGCGTTGT
>CAYOPA010000816.1:0-1542 GCA_964405625.1 uncultured Bryobacterales bacterium | reverse complement strand
AAGGCGCTCGCGGCCTGGGAACCGACGGTCCATAACATTACAGAAGCCGAACGGTTTGAAACATGGAATGTCACGTCGTCTAACTTCTCGCCGGCCAACCGGACAGGGGGATTTAACGACACCAAGCTCGAAGTCGGGCATCCCTGGGGGTTCAAGGTCCATGGCGGGATCCGCAACGGCTTTGGGGATCGGATCACTCAGGAGGATATTGCTACTATCCCCGATATGGTGCTCTTCTATCGTCAGCAGCAAATCCTCGTCGGCGGGTCGTTCAAGCTGCTGCGCGGCCTCATGATCAACGAGGAGTACGCGGAGTTTCAGCAGGCCGAACTCGCGGGGCCGCAGGCGGAGATCAAGGTGGCGCAGAAACGGCAGGATCTCTATCTCGCCGGGGCCGTGCAGTATTGGGAGTGGCAGGTCGCCGTCAAACAGGCTGAAATTGTGAAGCGCGCCTTGGCCGTGGCGGAGGATCGCGCGGTCCAGATCGAGGGACTGGCCAAGGGCGGGAAAGTGGCGCCGCTCGATGTCATCGAGGTGAACCAGGAGGTGCAGAAACGGCGAGAGGCCGCGATCGCCGCGCAACGGAAGGTGGAGCAGGAGCAGTACAAACTGTCCCTCTTCCTCTGGGAGAACAGCGAGCCGGTGACGCCGCGACCGGAATGGGCGCCGGAATTCGGCGCGGAAGCGCCGCTCCCGACCGAGCGGGAAGTCGCGGCCTATAAGGTGGAGGCGAAGGAAGATCGGCCGGAAGTGCGGGACCTCTACATCGAAGCCAGAATGAACAATATCGACATCAAGCTCGCCAAGAACCACCTGCTCCCGAAGTTGGAGCTTGAAGGGGGACAGACGGATGCCGCTACGGACTGGATCGTGGGGATCGGTTACCGGACCGGGGTCCATGCTGAGATGCCGCTGTTCCAGCGGGGAGCGCGTGGGAAGGTCATGAGCGCGGAAGTGCAACAGCAACAATTGGCGTTGAAACAGCAATATACCGAGCAACAAGTCAGCTTCGACGTGGACAACTGGCTCTCGGCCATCGTGCGGGCGCGAGACCGGGTGAGGGCTGCCTCGGAATCGCTGCGCTTGGCCAAGACGCTGGAGGAAGGCGAACGGACCAGATTCAATATGGGCGCCACCACGGTGCTCTTCGTCAATCTCCGGGAGCGCAACGTGGTGGAGGCGGCGTACCAGCTCTATCGGGCGCAGGCCGACTATACCATCGCCAATGGAGGCATGTTGTGGGCAAGAGGTGTGCTGGCGAAGCCCTGGCCGACGGAGTCCCTGGCGAAGTACGGGAATCCGCAGACGGCGGCCGGCGTGTACGGGTTTCAGAAACCGGGCCGCGATTAATCAGGCACAAGGAGCATCCTTCAATGATCGCTCTCTTATTTATGATGCTGGTCATACTTCCCGTGAGGGCCATGGCGGAGCCTGGTGTGACTCCTGTTATCGATCATAGCGCCGTCCAGTCGCAGGCGACCCGCACTGAACCCCTGACCATCGATGAAGTCCTGGCTCGCATCGAGTTGACGCACCCGCTAC
>CAYOPA010000815.1:352-1550 GCA_964405625.1 uncultured Bryobacterales bacterium | reverse complement strand
GGGGGAGGGAGCCTCACACACACGGCCGCAGGTTTTGGGGGTGGGGGTCAAGCGTCGGCGAGGAACGTCAGATGGCCGATTACCGCAACCGCATCGTCGCGCACGGCGAGGAACGCCCGACGGCGCTTGTCGCCAACCCAGCCAACTGGCGCACGCACCCCAAAGCCCAGGCGGAAGCCTTGGCTGCTGTGCTGGACGAAGTCGGTTGGGTTCAATCGGTCGTCGTCAATCGCCGCACCGACCGGCTGATTGACGGTCACCTGCGAGTCGTCGTGGCTGAGCAGCGGGGCGTCGAAAAGCTCCCGGTCGTCTACGTCGATCTCGACGAGGCCGAAGAAAAGAAGATCCTGGCGAGCCTCGATCCGCTTTCGGCGATGGCCGGCGTGGACGCCGAGAAGCTGCAAGCCTTGCTGGCCAAGATCGAGGCCGAACAGCCGGCGCTGCGCGACATGCTGGCCGAGTTGGCGGCCAAGAATGGATTGATCGAGCTGGCTTCCGAGGACGACGACCCGGGCGCCCAGCTCGAGCGCGCCGACGAGCTGCAGGAGAAATGGCAGGTCCAACCAGGTCAGGTCTGGGAGATCGGCCGCCACCGGCTCTTGTGCGGCGACTCGACCGACGCCGACGTCGTGAAGCGCTTCGTCGGCGAGTGGCGCGCCGACTCGATCGTGACCGACCCGCCTTACGGCGTCGATTACGCCGAGAAGACCGAGCACTTGAGCCGGCACCGCAGCGGCCGGGCCCGCATGGATATCCAGAACGACATGCGCGCCGACTACCGCTCCTTTTTCACGTCGTTTCTTGCGCCCGCGCCACTGGCCTCGCGCAATACGGCCTTCGTGTTCATGAGCGGCCAAGAGCTGCATAACCTGCGGCTGGCGCTCGAGGACGCCGGATTTACCTGGGGCGATTACTTGATCTGGGTGAAAGATTCGCTGGTGCTGGGCCGCAAGGACTACAACGCCCGCCACGAGTTTCTGGTCTACGGCTGGAAGGGCCGCCACAAGTTCTTTGGGCCGACCACCTCGACCACAATCCTCGAATACGCTCGCCCGAAGAAGTCGGTCGAGCACCCGACGATGAAGCCGGTCGAGCTGGTCGGACGCTTGCTGCAGGATGGCTCGCCGATCCGGGGCCAGATCTACGAGCCCTTCGCTGGCTCTGGCGCTCTCGAGCTATATGCTCCGGCGGCGCAGCT
>CAYOPA010000815.1:0-342 GCA_964405625.1 uncultured Bryobacterales bacterium | reverse complement strand
CGTCACCTTGGAGCGGCTGGCCGGCATAGGGCTCGAGCCGCGGCTGGAGGGCCGCCGTGGCGAATAAGACCAGCCCCCGGTCGTTGCAGGCGCGAGAGCGTGAGCGGCTGGCGTTTCAACTCCGCAAGGCCGGCGCCAGCTATGGCAAGATCGGCGAGCAGCTCGGCGTCAGCCGCGCCGCCGCGCACAAGTCGGTTCGGCGCGTGCTGGACGCGATTGCACAGGATGCGCACAAGGACGCCGCCCGGGTTCGGGACCTGGAGCTGGCGCGCTTGGACGAGCTTTTGCTCGGCCTCTGGTCGCGAGCAAGCCGCGGCGAATACCACGCTGTCGATCGCGTGC
>CAYOPA010000814.1:0-1555 GCA_964405625.1 uncultured Bryobacterales bacterium | reverse complement strand
CGGCGTCCCCGCCGAGCTGCACGCCTTCGAGCAAGGCCGCCACGGCATGGGCCTAGGCTGGAGCGACCGCGCCCTGAGCCAGTGGCCCAGCCTGCTAGCCAACTGGCTAGCCCAACGCGGCTTCCTCCACAACCAATGACGCGCTGACGCGCCCGCACATTAAGGCAATGAACCGCCCAGGTTTACCTGGCGGGTCTCCCCCAGCAACCATCCCGTAACAAAAAACCAACTCCCCCCCCTTCCTGCTACAAAGAAGTCTGGTGAAAGTCCTCATCAGCGGGGCCGGGCTGGCGGGCTTGGCCCTGGCGCGCTTCCTTGAACAGCGCGGCGTCGACGTCGAGCTCGTCGACAAGACAGCCTCTTGGGCGTCGGTCGGCTACGGCATATCCCTATGGGGCAGCGGTCTGCGAGCCCTCGGCGAGCTAGGCCTCATCGACCGCATTCTCGACGCCAACCCGCCCGTGCGGGAGTGGATCTTCCGCGACCCCGCCGGCAGAATCCTTCGCCGCGCTCGGGTGGGGTTGCCCGACCGGCCCGCGTTGATGCGGATTCACCGCGCCGATCTGCACGGCGTCCTTCGCGACGGCCTCGCCGCCCCCATCCGCCTGGGCGTAACCGTGGAGAGCGTGCGCTCCGCCGGGCGCGGCGTGGCCGTTGGCTTCAGTGACGGAGGCGAGCGCGAGTACGATCTTCTCGTCGGCGCCGACGGGCTTCGCTCCCAGGTTCGTTCGCTGTGCTTTGACGACTGGAAAGTCGTCGACGGCGGCACCGATTGGTGGTCGTTTTGGATTCCCGACGGTTGCCGCCCGCCCGCCGGCCACAACGAAATCCTGGGTCGTGACGGCAAAACCTTCCTGATCGCGCCGATCGGAGCCCGTACTGAGGCGGCCGTGGCCATCGCCGGGCCACCGGACGCCGGCGCCGGTTCCGCCCTGGAGCTGCTTCGCGACCGGATCGGCCGCGACGACTGGGCGGTTTCGGACTTCATCGGCGCGCTCCGCGAAGGGGACGCGATCTTCCACACCCGCAACCAAGAGGTGTACGCCCCGACCTGGCGACAGGGCCGAACGCTACTGATTGGCGACGCCGCGCACGCGCTGCATCCAGTGCTGGGCATGGGCGCCTCGCTGGCGCTCGAAGACGCTTGGCTGCTGGCCGAAGAGCTCGAATACGGCTCCATCGACCAGGCGCTGGACCGCTTCGTCCGCCGCCGCCGGCCCAGGGTGCAACGCTTTCAACGCATGGCCGCCGTCGCCCGCCGAGGCTTCTTCCCGCCCAGCCCCATCCTGGCCGCCATCCGCAACATCGCCATCGAGCACACCTCCTTCATGGAAGGCGCCTTCCAACGTCAAGCCCGCTCCATGTGGACCGAAGCCCTTTAACAAGCTCCAGTAGCGACGGACATTCCTGTTTCGAGGCCGGCGGGATCCGCGCGGGACCCCACCCGAATCTTCCGCAACGACGCGTCACGGCGACCGCGCTGACGCGCTTTCCGAGGCGGGCTCATGGATGTCTGGTCGCGTCAACGCCGCGGCGGTGATGACGGCGGCGCTAA
>CAYOPA010000813.1:0-1556 GCA_964405625.1 uncultured Bryobacterales bacterium | reverse complement strand
GTCCTCCAGCAGCCCGCGCGACTTCAAGTCCCGGATCAGCCCGGCGATCGGCTTATCGACCTCGGCCGCGTTCTGGGAGTGGTCGCGGTAGAGATTGGCGTGCTGGTCCCACTTGTAGGTGTGGCTGCACTGCACGAAGCGGACGCCTTTTTCGGAGAACCGCCGCGCCATCAGGCACTGTCGCCCAAAATCTTCGGTGATCGGGTCGTTGACGCCGTACATGTCGAGCGTGGCGTCGGATTCGCCGGAAATGTCTTGCAGGTCCGGCGCCTCGGCCTGCATGCGGAAGGCGAGCTCGAACGATTCAATGCGGCCTTCCAGGGCGTGGTCGGGGCCGGTGTCGGCGAGTTGCTCGCGGTTCATCTCCTGCAGGAAGTCGATTTCCATGCGCTGGATGTCGCGCGGCGTCTGCTTGTTGGCGATGAACGGAATCCGGGCTTCCTTGGCCGGGATGCCGACCGACCCCATGGCTGTTCCGGCGTACGGCGCCGGCAGAAATGCGGATGCGAAGTTGTTGGCGCCGCCATGGCTCTGCGTCGGGCTGATGGTGATGAAGCCCGGCATGTTCTGGTTTTCCGAGCCCAACCCGTAGGTGATCCAGGAGCCCATGCTCGGGCGCACGAACGTGTCGCTGCCTGTGTGCATCTCCAGCAACGCGCCGCCATGTCGGCTGTTAGAGCCGTGCATGGAGCGGATAAAGCACAGCTCGTCCACGACTTTGGCCGTTTCCGGAAATAGCTCGCTGACCCAGGCGCCGCTTTGTCCGTGCTGCTGGAATTCCCACGGCGACTTGAGCAGATTGAACGTCTCGCTCGATACCACCTTGGGCCGCGCAAACGGCAGCGGCTTGCCGTGGTCGCGTTGCAGCAGCGGCTTGTAGTCAAACGTATCCATCTGCGAGGGGCCGCCGTGCATGAACAGATAGATCACGCGCTTGGCCTTGGGCGGAAAGTGCGGCTCCTTCACGGCCAGCGGGTTGCGCGCCGCATCGCCGATTACGGGGGCGGCGGCCTTGGCTTCGTCGCCCAGCAGCGCCGCCAGGGCCAGACCGCCGAAGCCGGCCGAGCTTACGCGCAGCAGCTCGCGGCGGGACAGGCGGCGGTAGGGATTCCAGTGGCGGTTCATGGCGGCGTCTCTCAGTTTAGGTACAGAAACTCGTTCGATCCAAGCACAGCCTTGCAGAAACTCTGCCAGGCGAGCGCGCGGCGCTCGTCCGCGTCCGATACGCGGTCTTCGAGAGCCCGCTCCACCTGCGCCACGAAGCTCTGGGCGCGGTCAATCTCCCTAGGGCTGGGCGGACGCGACAGCGCCCGCTCGTAGGCGTCGCGCACGCGTCCGCTGTCGTTGAGGTCCTTGCGTGCGAGCAGGTTGTCGGCCATGCGGCGCGTGTGCTCCAGCACAATGGAGCCGTTCATCATAAACAGCGCCTGTGGGGCTACGACGGCGCCGTTGCGGTCGCCGTTGCTGGTGGAGGGGTCGGCGAAATCGAAGGCTCGGAACACGTCGTACATCGAGCTGTGCACCTCGCCCGCGGCGGCGGCGGCGCCGCCTCCGCG
>CAYOPA010000812.1:0-1563 GCA_964405625.1 uncultured Bryobacterales bacterium | reverse complement strand
AGGACGGCCCCCCGCTTTCCGCCGCTGAAATCGATTGACATCTTCTCCATCAGTGTACATCTGTGCACAGCTTGTGGTGCACAGCTCCAGCCGTACCGGGTCGTCGCTTACCGACGAGCTCTTCGCAAGAACGTCGGCCAAACGAGCCGCCCACGTTTAAGTGGCGGGTAAGCCTGTGGGCCCTTCGAGCGGTAGACTGGCAGAAACCCCTCATGCCTCTTCCAAAAACCCTGGCCCTGCTTGCGCTTGCCTCCTTCGCCTGCGCCCCGGTCGCTCCCGAGGCCGACCCCAACGCCATCTTCCCCGAGATGTCCCTCGATCCGCCCCGGATCATCACCTCGCCCGAGCCCGACCACGCCAGGGACAAGCGCGGCGCCCAAGGCGTGCCCTCCATCGAGCGAACCCCCAACGGCAAGCTCTGGGCCGCTTGGTATACCGGCGTCGAAACCCGTCGCGTCGAAAGCCCCTTCTCCTACGTGGTGCTCGCCTCCAGCGACGACGATGGCGCAACCTGGACCGAGCTCAAGCTCGTCATCCAGGCCCGGAAGTTTGTTCGCGCCATGGACCCCTGCCTGTGGCTCGATCCGCAAGGCCGTCTGTGGTTCTTCTGGGTGCAGACGGCCGGCCTGCGCGACGGCCGCTGGGGCGTCTGGGCGATGCGAGCGGACGATCCCGAGGCGGCTGACCCCAAGTGGTCCGAGCCGCGGCGCATCGCCAACGGATTGATGCTCAACAAGCCCACAGCGGCGTCCAACGGCGACTGGCTGCTGCCCGTTGGCCTGTGGCGCGACAGCGAGCCCAGTTTGGCGCTCTCCGACTTCGACCTGCCTCCTGACGCCGAAGCCATGCTCACCCACAATCTGGGCGAGGAACGCGGCTCGAACGTCCACATTTCGCGCGACCAGGGCGAGACGTTTGAGTTTCTGGGGCAGGCCCGCGCGCCGAATACCCGCGTGGACGAGCACATGATCGTCGAGCGGCGCGACGGCAGCCTGTGGATGCTGATTCGAACGACCGACGGCGTCGCGCAGAGCGTCTCGACCGACGGCGGCAAAACGTGGTCGCCCGGCGAGATGTACCTGGAAGACGAGAACGTTGCCAACAAGCGCTTTTTCCTCAGGCGCTTGCAGTCCGGAGCCTTGCTGTGGGTGCGCAACAACGGCCCGACCGGGGCGCGCTCGCATCTCACGGCTTTTCTCTCCGATGACGATGGGACAACTTGGTCCGACGGCCTGCTGCTCGAAGAGCGAACCGGCGTCTCGTATCCAGACGGCGTCCAGGCCCCCGACGGACGCATCTACCTGATCCATGACTTCGACAGGGCAGGGCAGGGCGTCATCGCCATGCAGGTATTCCGCGAGGAAGACGTACGCGCGGGCAAGCCGGTCAGCCCGGACGCACGGCTAGGCGTGGAGATCAGCCGCCTCCGCTAAAGCTGCACTGGCGTTGTTGTGGCGCACGGCTAGGGCGTGCACGCGAGGCTGCGCCTCGCGACTACATTGCGTTCGGCGGGCCCCGGGGCGCTCATGGACTGGCCTCTCGACCTGGGGGTCGAGGCGGCAG
>CAYOPA010000811.1:0-1567 GCA_964405625.1 uncultured Bryobacterales bacterium | reverse complement strand
GGCGGCGCGCGAGGCCGACGAATGGTTCGGGTGGGAGCATCCGACCCACGGCTTCGGCGTCGATGGCGTTGTGGATTTGGAAGCGATCGAGTAAGCCCCTGACAGGCAGTCGCATCGGGGAGCGTTGTGTGGACGCGCTGATTGGGCGTAAAGTGGAAAGTGGCGTCGCGCGTCGTCGCGGCACGTCGTTGTGGCAGTCGTCGTGGCAATCGAGACGCTGCAACGCTCAGGGTTGGCGAAGATCGAATCCGGTCATGTGTGGGCGGCATGGCAGGCGCCTGCTTGGCGGGATTCGGGTTGCGCCTTCCAGTGCGCGACCGTAGGAGGATTCTTGGCACCCTCGAAAACGCTCATCGCATTGTTATTGTTTCTGTTGGGGGTCTGCTTGGCCAACGCCCAGCAAGCGCAAACTCCGGCGGCTCCGCCTGACGATCAATCGGCGCAGGCGCAACTGCGGCCTTCCTACGTGCTGGGCACGAACGACCAGATTCTAGTTCGCGTACCGACGGCGCCCGAGATTGGGGAAACCCCGTACAGAATTGACGAGGCCGGCGAAATCACGCTGCCCCTTGTGGGCCGTATCCGCGCCGCCGACAAGTCGGTGGAAGATTTAGAGCGCGAGATCGCCGAGAAGCTTCTTGATTTCTTCGTGAATCCGCAAGTCTACCTGAGTGTCGTGCAGTTTCGGTCGGAGCCGATTTTCGTGGTGGGAGCGTTCGTAAGGCCAGGCATCCATGCGCTCGAGGGCCGCAGGACGCTACTCGACACCTTGACAAGCCTGGGAGGCTTGCAGCCCGATGCCAGCCGGCGGATCAAGATCACGCGGAAGCTGGAAAACGGCAAGATTCCGCTACCCTCGGCGATTGTCGATGAGATCGATCAGGTGAGCACAGTGGAGATCCACTTGAACCGGTTGATGGAGACGGTCAACCCGGCCGAAGACATGCTGTTGCAAGCGTTCGACGTGCTCACGGCGCTAGAGCGAGAGCCCGTCTTCATCAACGGCGAAGTCCTTCGCCCGGGGGCGTTCGAGACCAACGAGGGAGAATCGCTTTCCTTGCTTCAAGCACTCACCCTTGCAGGAGGGTTGACCCCGAAAGCGGATACCAAAGCCATTCGGGTGCTCCGCCAAATTTCCGGCTCGCGCCGTAGGGCGGAGATCAGCATCAATCTGACCGATACCATCGGGGGCCGCAGCAACGACTTTCCGCTCCTTCCCAACGACATCCTTTACGTGCCAAAGAAGACCAACTTCCTGTCTGGCTTGCGGCAGACAACCCTGCTGCTGGCGCCGGCGGTAGTTTCCGCGGTCTTGATCCTGGTAACGCGGTAAAAGCACAGTGTCCGCCGGTCATCGACAACCTGAAGCTAATCCCTGGCTCGCCGCCCGGTCTCCACTGCTGCTGCCCGCGGAGGCGGCCCAATCCCGGGAAGACGCCGGCGGCGCGGAGTCAGGCGGCGCGGGATTTCAGTTCGACCAGTATCTCAAGGCGCTGATCCGCCGCAAGTGGCTGATCTGTGGAGCGGGAGTGCTCGGCGCCTTGTTGTCATTGGGTGTGTTCCTGAT
>CAYOPA010000810.1:0-1567 GCA_964405625.1 uncultured Bryobacterales bacterium | reverse complement strand
TTTCTGGCATAAACGTAGGTAGATCAACACCTTACGGCCAGCAGAGAACGACTTTTCGCTATGACGGATTGTAGCCAAACGAGTTTCCATTTCGCCACCGAGTCTCGCCGCCCAGCGGTGGCGCGCTTCGACGGCGGCGCGATCACATCCGAGGCCGGCGCGCTGCTGCTGCATCGCACCGAAGACAAGACCGGCATCCTGCGGCAGTTCGCGCGCTGCTTCCACGATTACCGCAACCCCGAGCGGATCGAGCACAGCGTCGCGGAGTTGGTGCGCCAACGCGTCTACGGCCTCGCGTTAGGCTACGAGGACCTCAACGATCACGACCGGCTGCGCGCCGATCCGCTGCTGGCCATGCTCGCAGGCAAGGCCGACATCGAAGGCCGCCGGCGCAGCCGCCAACGCGACCGCGGCAAGCCCGGCGCCGGCAAAAGCACCCTCAACCGTCTCGAGCTCACGCCGGCCGACGCCAACTCCAGCGCGCGCTACAAAAAGATCGCGCTCGATTGCGCCGCCGTCGACCAGACGCTGGTCGACATCTACATCCAACGCCAGGCGAGCCGCCCGCGGCAGATCGTGCTCGACCTCGACGCCACCGACGACCGGCTGCACGGCCGGCAGGAAGGGCGCTTTTTCCACGGCTACTACGGCGGCTACTGCTACCTGCCGCTGTACATCTTCGCAGGCGAGCAGCTGCTGTGCGCACGGCTGCGCGAGGCCAACCAGGACGCTTCGGCGGGGGCGCTGGAAGAGATCGCGCGGATCGTGACACAGCTTAGGAGGAGCTGGCCGGGGGTCGAGATCGTCTTGCGCGCCGACTCGGGCTTCTGCCGCGAAGAGTTGATGAGCTGGTGCGAGCGCAACGGCGTCGATTACGTGTTCGGGCTGGCCAAGAACGCGCGCTTGCTCAAACGCATTCGCACGGCGCTGAACAAGGCCCGCCGGCGCCTTGCGGCAACAGGCCGGGCGGCGCGGGTGTTCGCGGAGCTTCGCTACCGCACGCGCGAGAGTTGGAGCCGCAAGCGGCGGGTTGTAGCCAAGGCCGAGCGTTTGGAGAAGGGCGATAACCCGCGCTTCGTGGTGAGCTCGCTCGACGCCGGCCGGCTCGACGCGCGGAGCCTGTACGAGGACCTTTACTGCGCCCGCGGCGAGATGGAAAACCGCATCAAGGAGCAGCAGTTGGGCTTGTTCGCCGACCGCACGTCGACGTCGATGATGCGCTCGAATCAGATCCGTTTGTATTTTTCTTCGATCGCCTACTGCTTGCTGCAAGCGCTGCGGGAACTGGGGCTGGAAGGGACGCGGATGGCGCGGGCGCAGTGCTCGACGATTCGCGAGCGGCTGCTCAAGATCGGCGCGCGGGTGCGGCTGACGGCGCGCAAGGTGTGGATTTCGATGGCCACGGGACACCCGGCGCAGGGGCTGTTCGCGGCGGCCTATGGCAATCTCGAGCGGGCGCCGCCGTTGGGCTGCTGAGGGCGCGAAAAAGCGCCGGCGGGGTTCAAGTATCACTGGAAGCGCAGCGGGCTCGGCAAGGGCCCTAGCGGGAGCTTGGGCAAAATGGGTC
>CAYOPA010000809.1:0-1577 GCA_964405625.1 uncultured Bryobacterales bacterium | reverse complement strand
TCGGAGCCGAATCCGCAGCGCGATTTCGGCAACCTAATTGCGGAACACCACACTATTGAACCGGCATCCTATATCCATCAAGCCGCATACTTGACGCGCGGGTCCTGAAAGAACGCGCGTACACGCTCAGGCGCGTTCTCCAGATTTGTCATGTGAGCTTCCGTGGCAGCTTTGAGCTTCGGCTTCGTACGAATGGCGACGCGGGTCCCGAGGGCGTGCTTGAGTCCGGCATTGAGCCGCTCGTCGGGGTTGAGCTCGGGGCTGTAGCTGGGCAAGTAGAACACCTCGATTTGCGCCACATGCTCGGCTAGCCAAGCCTTCACCGGCTTGCTGTGGTGCACGCCCAGGTTGTCCAGGATCAGAAACACCTTGCGTGGCGAGTCCTTCACCAGCGCCTCCAGAAACTCGATCAATCGATCACTGTTGAACGCACCATCGATGATCATCCAGCGGGTCTTGCCTTGGTTGGTGACGGTCGAAATCATCGACAGCTTTTCGCGGGTACCGCCCACCACATAGGCCACCGGCGTCTGCCCCTTCGGCGCATACCCGCGCCCGCGAACATCGGTGTTCACCACCGCCGTTTCATCCCCCCAGTGGATCTCCGCGTCCTCTGCCTTCGCGCGCTCGGCAATGTGCGGATAGCTCTCCTCCAGCCAGGCTTTCACCGCCGGCGCACTCTGTTCATA
Source organism: uncultured Bryobacterales bacterium (assembly GCA_964405625.1). Lineage (GTDB taxonomy): Bacteria > Acidobacteriota > Terriglobia > Bryobacterales > UBA6623 > RI-231. The sequence continues at coordinate 888 of CAYOPA010000809.1, read as the reverse complement.
GGCCCGCTTGATCGGCTTCTGCGGGGTAAAACCCCAGCGCCCCAAGTAGTCGCCCACCGCCCGTACCGACAGCCGCAATCCGAACTCGCGCTCGATCAGTTCCATCACCGCCGGACGCGACCACAGCGCAAACGCCATCTTCAACTGCTCTGGCCGCTTCTCGCAGATCAGCGTCCGCACGTGCGACTCCTGCGCCACGCTCAGACGCCGACCGCTTCCCTCCTTGCGACCCGCCGACTTCGGCTTCAGGCTCGCCGCACCGTCACGCTCGTAGTTCCAAACCGTTGTGCATACCGCCGGATAGGACACGCCCAGATCCCGGCTGATCTGCTTCTTGGTCAATCCACGCTTGTACAGCCGAACGATCTGGCGCCGCCGCTCATGCAGCGCCTCCCGGCTCAGCTTGCGCCCATCGGTTGCTTCCATCTCGCGTCTCCTCAACTCGGTCGCAAGAATAGACAGCGAACCGGTGGAGAAGTTCATGGATATTATCTGCCCGCTCTATAGAGGGGTGACTCCAGGTAGGAAATGGCGGCGCATGGCGCCGAGGGTCGCCTTGTCCTACGGGAGGTCGATCAGGATCCGGACAGGCCTGCAGTCGGGCAGGGTGCGGCACCTTGATCGGGGCATGGCGCTGCATGTCCGCGCGGATGAAAGAGGCACGACGGCGAAGCGCTGCATAGCGCGAGCGCGATCTTTTCGAATAGGCCCTCAGGCGTCGAGGTCGGGAATCAGCTTGCTCTCAAGGTAGGCGATCATGTCCTTGAGCTTGAGCTTGCGCTTCTTCAGCCGTTTGAGCTGGAACTCGTTGGTGTCCGTATTCGAAGTGAGACGCTCGATGATCTCGTCGAGGTCGCGATGCTCGAGCTTGAGCGCAGCCAGCTGGCG
>CAYOPA010000808.1:0-1582 GCA_964405625.1 uncultured Bryobacterales bacterium | reverse complement strand
CGCGCCCTAGCCTTCGCTCGGCGCTCAGGCTCGGGGTTGGTCGTCGCCGCCTTCATTGGCGGTGTGGCGCCGACGCCCGACGCCGGCCGGATGTCGCTGGAACTGGTCGCGCCGATGTTCAACGAAAGTCCGCGGAACGCGCCGCCCATGCTGCCATTTCTCTTCGTGACCATCGCCTGCGGCGCGATCAGCGGCTTTCACTGCCTCGTTTCCAGCGGCACCAGCAGCAAGCAGCTCAAGTCGGAAGCGGACGCCCAGTTCGTCGGGTACGGCTCGATGTTGCTCGAAGGCTTCCTCGCGACGCTCGTCATCATCGCGGTCGCCGCCGGCATCGGTTTCGGCTGGCCGGCGAAGTTCGGCACGCTCGCCGGACCCGAACTGTGGAACAGCCTTTACTCGGACTGGACCTTGGCGAGCACGACGGCCATCGGCGCGTTCGTCGTGGGCGCGGCGAACTTCCTCGAAGCGATGGGCATCAACCACGTGATGGCGACCGCGTTGATCGGTGTGCTGGTCGCCAGCTTCGCGGGCACCACGCTCGACACCGCCACGCGCCTGCAACGCTACGTCATCCAGGAACTGGCGGCGACGTTCGCGCCGAAGATCTCGCCCACCGCGCTCGCGGCCGAAGGTTATAGCACGGAGTTTGATCGCGGGCAGGTCGGGAAGAGTCATTCGTGGAATCCACTCACCTGGCTCACGAACGCGCACGGTGCGACGCTCTTCGCCGTGTTGACCGCCTTCGCGCTCGCGCTCTTTCCCCGCCCCGGCGATCCGTGGGCGTGGGAGACGATCGGCAAGGGCGGCTTGATCCTGTGGCCGCTGTTCGGCGCGACCAACCAGTTGCTCGCCGGGCTGGCGTTTCTGGTCGTCACCTTCTGGCTCTGGCGCCGCAAGCTGCCTATCTGGAGCACGGCCGTGCCGATGGTCTTCATGCTGATCATGCCCGCGTGGGCGCTCCTGACGGATCTCGCGCGCTGGTGGGACAAGGGCCAGTTCATCCTCGTCGGCGTCGCGGTGCTGATGCTCGCGCTCGAAGTCTGGATGATCATCGAGGCGCTGCTGCTCTGGCCCAAGGCGAACGGCGTGATGGAAAAGGCGTTGCCGCCCTTGCCCGCGCGCACACCGGCACTGAAGCCATCGACGGGATAGGAAGCGAAAGCGACTTTGGCCCAATGATTCACTTGGTAACCGCAGATGGACGCAGATGGACACAGATGACAGAACCAGCGGCGTGAACCGCGGATGGCGCAAATATCACGAACGAACGGGATTGCGACTAGAATGAACACCACCAGCGACCTGGAAAGGGTTGGTCATCCGGCGCATTGAGGAAGCAACAATGATTGCCAATCCCGCCCGAGCAAGCTGCAGAATGCCTGCTTCCGGCTCAGTGCGTCCTGCAACCACGAGCATCCTGATCGCGACGGCAATGAACTGTTGGTGGACACTTCGGCGGAGCGCGATCCCGGAGCGGTTCCGCCCCAGGGAACCTGCGAACGCCCCGGTCTCCCTCACCCTCGGTCCCTCTCCCCAAGGAGAGGGAGGGAGCTGCGGGCGCCGCCGGGCCGAAGGGTCCGCC
>CAYOPA010000807.1:0-1605 GCA_964405625.1 uncultured Bryobacterales bacterium | reverse complement strand
CTCCGCGCTGGAGCTGGCGGATAAGAATGCTCTTGTCGGAAAAGCCCTCTTCGATGACCGGCCCGTGCGCGCCGCCCCGCAGCACGGCGGGCAAAGAACGCAGGTCGAGCCCCGATTGCGGCGCGGTTTCCCCGTGACACATCACGCATCGCGCCTCCAATATCGGTAGGATTTCGTCATCGAAACGTTGGATCTGGCGCCTGGCGGCTTCGGGAATCTCATCCCCCGCATCGGAGTGCGCGCCGGTTTCGATCCAGCGCCGGATGGTCTCCAAGTCCTGCTCCGGCACCACGCTCTCGAACGCCGGCGGCGGCATCTGCTTCTTGGAGACCTTCAGATACAGCCGACTCTCCTCCGGCGAGCCCTTTTCCACCACGGGGCCGTTGAATCCCCCGCGCAGGACGGATGCGGCCGTCCGCAAGTCCACGCCCAGCTCGGGCGAGCTCTTGCCGTGACAGGTAAAGCAATAGGTCGAAAAGATCGGCAGCACGTCCTTCTCAAAGACGGGCGCGTGCTCCGTGGTGGGCGCCGCGAAAAGCGCAGCCGGTAAAGCGAGCCAAATCAATATCCGCTTCATGCCGCCTGCACCTCGTTCGAAATCAGGCCGCCCACGACCCGCGCGCCGGTGACGGTAACGTCCGCCGGAGTTTCCAACCGCCCGCCATGGGGATACAGCGTCTTGATGTGGTCCAGCCCGAGCTGGTGCAGCACGGTTGCGATCATGTCGGGCACGCCGACTCGGTCGACCACGGACTTGTATCCGAAATCGTCCGTCTCGCCATAGATCAAGCCCGGCTTGAACCCGCCGCCGGCGAACCATAGGGTGAAGGCGTTGCGGTTGTGGTCGCGGCCATCGGCGTTCTGCGTGGTCGGCAAGCGGCCGAACTCACCGGCCCACATTACGATGGTGCTGTCGAGCAGCCCGCGCTGTTTCAGATCCTGCACCAGCGCGGCCGCTCCTTGATCGGTTTCGGTGGCGATCTGCGGCAACCCTTTGGTGATGTCGGAGTGGTGATCCCAGGGCTGACCCGGCTTCGTCGTGACCTGCACAAAACGAACGCCCGCTTCCACCAGCCGCCGCGCCATCAGGCAGCGCAAACCGTAACTGCCCGAGACGGGATCGTCGATCCCGTAAAGCGTCTTGACCGAATCAGGCTCATTCTTGAGGTCCAGCACATCCAGCGCCTCGACCTGCATGCGCGCGGCGAGCTCGTAATTCTGGATGCGCGAGTCCAGCTCGGTTTCGCCGGGGCGCTGATCGCGATGCAGCTCGTTGAGCTGTCGCAGCAGACGCAAGCTCTCCTGCTGGACGCCCGGCGGCAAAGGTTCAGCCGGCTTGAGGTGATGCACCGGCGAGCCGCTCATGTTGAATTCGACGCCTTGATACAGCGCCGGCAGATAGCCGTTGGCCCAGAGCTGTTTGCCGCCGATCGTGTACCCGGCCGGGTCGCGCAATACGACATAGGCCGGCAGGTTCTGGTTCTCCGTCCCGAGCGCGTAGCTGATCCAGGAACCCATCACCGGCCTGCCCGGAAAGATCTTGCACGACAGCAACATGTTCAACCCTTCCAAGTGGTTGTTGTGCTCGGTGTGCATCGACCGGAT
>CAYOPA010000806.1:784-1609 GCA_964405625.1 uncultured Bryobacterales bacterium | reverse complement strand
TCGAGATCAGGCGGACGCGGATGCCCGTCTCCGCACACCGGACGCTCGACATGATCGACCGCACCGACATTATCATCATCCCCGCATCCGTGATGGACGGTGAGACCTGGGTCACGGGACGCTACCCCGGGGAAGTGCGGTGGCTGAAGGCGATTCACGCGCGTGGCGCAATTCTCTGTTCGGCCTGCTCGGGGGCCCTCTTGATCGCCGAGACCGGGCTTCTGGATGGGCAGGACGTGACCACGCACTGGACGCTCGAGCGCACGTTCCGCAAGAACTTCCCCGAGGTTCGCCTGCGGCTCGCTCTACCTCGTTTCGCGCTTCAGCGGGCCGGCGACGGCACGTTCGGTGGCCAAGTTCTTTATGCTGCAGTGGCACGTCGACGGCCAGACTCCCTACATCCCGTTCGAAGAGCCGACCGGCCATGGCGACCGCGCCGTCATGGCCGCCCAGACGTGGCTGCAGGCGCACTGGGCCGATCCGAGTCCGGTCGAGGTGATGATCGCGCGCTCTGGCCTTCCGGCCCGGAACTTCGCGCGACGCTTCCAGAAAGCGACGGGACACGCGCCGCTTGCCTACGTCCAAAACCTGCGGATCGAGCATGCGAAGCAGATGCTCGAAACTGGAACGGAGCCGATAGACGAGATCAGCGCGGTGGTCGGCTACGAGGATCCGTCGTTCTTCCGCCGGATCTTCAAACGCAATGTGGGGCTCCGACCTGTCGACTATCGGCGCAAGTTCGCGCCGAGCCGGCCTCCGGGCGATGCCTCGGATCGGAACAAGGGAGAAGCATGTTCAGCCATGTGACCGTGGGTTGCGGCGATC
>CAYOPA010000806.1:0-774 GCA_964405625.1 uncultured Bryobacterales bacterium | reverse complement strand
GCCGAATTCTATGACGCTGTCCTGGCGCCCATCGGTTTGACGCGGCGCACCGTCACTGCGGATGGCGGACCACCGGCCGCCTGCTGGACAGTTCCCGGCCAGGCACTGCCCCGCTTCTATGTCTATATGCCGTTCGACGGCAAACCCGCGCGTCCGGGCAACGGCAGCATGGTCGCCTTTTCCGCACCCACTCCCGCGGCCGTTGACGCGGCCCACCAAGCGGGCCTCGCGTCAGGCGGGACCGATGAGGGCGCCCCCGGGCCGCGGGCCCACTACGGTGCAGGGTACTACGCAGGCTACCTTCGTGATCCAGATGGAAACAAAGTTCAGGTCGTCTATCGTGGCGACGTGCTGCCGCGGGGAGATGGATGAGGCGTTGGCACAGTCTCACCGCAAACGATTGTGGCAGGTGCCTATTGGCAAAGCTGCGAGCCTGCCACTTAGGACGAGGTCAACGCCGTAGTTGTTAATCGCAATGCCGCGGATCGTCAGGTCGCGATGTTCCTTCCGGACAAGCCCCTTGCCCAGGAGGCAACGAAGCGCGGCCTGCTCGCGTCTGAGAGGCTGACCCGAAATGGGTTGAGCTATTTCAGTGGGTTATGGTTAATCGCGGCTGCCGACAGCGAGGGAGGCGCGAGATGGCGTGGACTGAGATTTCTCGACAGAAGGAGACACTTAACGTAAGATAGATAATGTGTTAGAGCCCTGCCTTGAAGCTCCGGAAGAGGAGGAGAGGCATGGCCGAGGTTCACTGCAAGCGCTGCGGCAGCACGA
>CAYOPA010000805.1:0-1609 GCA_964405625.1 uncultured Bryobacterales bacterium | reverse complement strand
CGTGTTGTCCGCCAGCTTCGGGACCGTCGGCGGCGGCGTACAGGGCGTGGCGACGCGGGTGGTGCAGTTCGCGGTGAAGTTTCACCTGCGGTGAGGGGCGCCATCGGAGCGGACGCCATTCACGCTTACGAGCAGCCTCAGCGCGAGCGCTCAAGACGGCGCGTCTTCCGACCAGATGCGCCGGCGGAATCGTAGTCTGCCGGGCAACCCTGCTGCTTCGTCACTGAAGCTAGAACGTGATCCGCCTGCCTCGGTTCAAAGGTGAGGGTCCCGCGCCGAATCTCGTCGAGCGTGTCCGTGTCCCAGGCCACCGCCATGAGGCCCTCGGCGCCATGCCCCACCCCCAACAAGTGCGCGAGCTCATGCGCCATGGCATATCCAAGCAGCCGGTGGTAGAGCAGCCGGCTATAGAGCTGCCGTTGCCGGAGCTTCATTGCGGCCTGGGTGGCGCGAAGGTCCACCAGAGACGCAAAGATGTATGCTATCCGACCTTGCCTGCAGCCCTCGTGGAGCACGGCACGGCCTAGCTCTCCCGGCCCTGGGGACCTTTGACCAACCGCTCCGGCTGCGCCAAGGACTAGAATGCGCACGTCGGAGCCCAATGTATCCGCGCAACCCTGTCTGGCGCTGCATTCTTGCCACATGAGGCGAACACCCGCCTTTCGATAAACTTTCGCAAGGGTCGATATGGCCGCTTTGAGCATGCTCCGGGGTACGCCGGCGTCGTTGCGAATTCGGATTTCGAGCTCCGGAGCCGCTTCGTCCGTCGTCGCAGCGTGCACTGATAAAGCGGCGGCGGTCACAAGGAACAGAATGCGGGACATCGGGCTAACGTCGGATTGCTTGCCGCGCCCGAGTGTTGGACTTGATCAGCCGTTGGCCAATACCCAACGGCTCCTTTCCAAATCCCCTTTGCCTATCCCGGAGAGTCCTCCAACAAGTTGCTGATAAAACGAGGGTTGAGGCAGCCGGTCACCTGCACTGCGAATCGCTGACATAGGCCAATACGCGCCGGCTGGGCTGGTATACTCTCTACGTTCCGGCAATGGAGAGAGGCAACGCTCCGCGCTGGGTCCGCTTCGGCGCCTTTAGCCTGGATGTCCGAACAGGGGAGTTGCGCAAGAGCGGCGTCCGCCTCAAGCTTCAGGAGCAGCCCTTCAAGATCCTGCGAGAGCTCGTTTTAGAACCCGGCGAGGTCATCACCCGGGAGCGCTTACAGGAGAAGCTGTGGCCAGACGGAACGTTCGTCGACTTTGATCATCGGCTCAATGCCGCGGTGCAGAAGCTCCGAGATCTGCTGGACGACTCCGCTCGTAGTCCTCATTTCATCGAAACTCTGCCGAAGAGAGGTTACCGATTCATCGCCCCAATCGAGTTGATCCGGGAGCGGAACGAGGCACAACCGCACAAAACCGACGAAGTACGCCGATCCTGGGCGCTTGTTCTGGCGGCGACCGTGATTTTCGGTTTGCTAGCTGGGGTCGTCGCTCGGCGGTTTCTGCCATTTTTGGATCTGAACCCCGACCGGCTGACCGAGACGACCTTAACTAGCTACCTAGGAGCGTGTCCGAGAATCAGCGCTGGATTCAAGAAACAAAAAGTAGAGATA
>CAYOPA010000804.1:0-1616 GCA_964405625.1 uncultured Bryobacterales bacterium | reverse complement strand
TCTCCTTCCTGTGCGCTGTTAGGGGGTGGCTCAATCCTTAAAAGGATCAACCTCACCGCTCCCGGCCATGACCACGGCGAAGGGCCGAAGTCGGTGAATAACGCGCGCCGAGTCTGCGTGGAATGCCAGGACTTCATCCAGACGGCGATATGCCATCGGGCTTTCGTCGAGGTCTGCCCCGAGAAGTGTAACGCCGCGCGCGTGCAGCCATTCATCCATTTCCGAGCGATCGAACCGGCGCTTTGCCTCTTTCCGGCCAAACAAGCGGCCTGCACCGTGAACGGTGGAGTAAAGCGCGGTCTTGCTTGCTTCGCTTTCGATCCCTTCAAGGATCACGGCATCATCACCCATTGAGCCGCCAACGAAGCCGCGCTGGCCGGGGAAAGCTGGCGTCGCGCCTTTGCGCACAACCCACAGATCGCGGTCGTTGTGGCGTTCACGCCAGGCGTAGTTGTGGTGATTGTGAACCGAGTCCGTGACTTCACCGCCGACGATCTTGCGCACGCGCTCGACAACCCACTCGCGCCCTGCATAAGCATAGCGACCGGCAAGCTCCATTGCTGCGATATACCGCTGGCCGACTTCGCTGTCTTCATCCACGACGGCAGGCGGCACATTCATGCCGTCCTTCCCGCCCGCCATTTTCAGATAGCGTGTAGCGCTCGTGTGGCCAAGCCCGCGAGAACCGAAGTGCACGCCGATCCAGACAAAACCTTCCTCGTCTTCCATCAGATCGACATAGTGATTGCCGGAGCCAACCGTTCCGAGCTGGCCCATTGCCTTCTGCCGGTAGTCCTCCATGCCGGACGCCTTCCATGCGTCCGCATCGTCGAACAGAGCGTGCTCGACACGTTCCTCATTGACGCGGCCAATCCCGAATGAGATGGTCTTTGCGATGTCGCGGGTGATCGGCAGGACATTATCCTTGATTGCAGCGTATGGCGTATCAAGGCGAACAGCCATGTTGCCGCAACCGATGTCGAAGCCAACGCCGGAGATACTGATCTGCTTCTCATAGGCGATGACACCGCCAACCGGCTGGGCATAGCCGAGGTGCCCGTCTGCGCAGATCACGCCAGCCACGGCATTGCCAACCGCCATGCAGTTGCGCATCTGTGAGATGGTGCCGTCGTCATGATCGCCGAGCACCAGCAAGGGGCTATTGGCGTATTCCGGCTTCTGAGGCTCAAGGGTCACTTTCAGCGCTTCGGCCTCGTGCGCCAAGTGCTCATCCCGCGCCGCCTGCCGGAACGTGCACCAGACCGGCATCGGGCGGAGACCGGGACGTTCGATCTTGCCATCTGGGTCAAGCCCCGCTTCGATCGCGAGTTCGCGAGCGCGATCCTGATATGGATCTGTTCTAGTCATAGTTTTTCCAAATGTTAACCGCTCTTTGTCTGAAGTCCTGCATCTTTTCCTGTTCCTTCTATAAGAGAATAGCTAGAGGGGGTTAGGCGTTACGTGCTATGATCCTCGCTGAGGCCCTTGCCTGACGATACGTGCTCCGGGAGCACTTCCTTCACTGGATAGTTTGGATTGCGGGCCTCACTTTTCTTATCCGCGCCCTCGACATAATCCCAAGGCGCCTCGACAGGATCGGCGTCACCATCCAGCAT
>CAYOPA010000803.1:0-1617 GCA_964405625.1 uncultured Bryobacterales bacterium | reverse complement strand
TCGGATCGAGGGCGGCGTCCGACCACCCCTGCCCCCCGACCGTCTTGAGCGTTCGCAGCGCGGACCGCGCCGCGGCGCGGTCGCCGGCGGTTGCGGCCAGCAGAGTCAAACGTCTCGCCGCCTCCTGCTTGATGTCATCGGAAGGATTGGAGTCGAGGGCTTTTTGGTAGGCCTCGCGGGCGGCCGGGTCTCCGTAACGGTCCAGAAACCGGGCAAGAGCGAGATGCGTATCAGCGTCTTGGGGGTTGTCCCGCGCCGCGGCGGCCAGCAGCTCGCGAGCCTCCAGCGCCCGCCCGGCTCTTTCAGCCGCCAGCGCCTGCTCCACGCTCTCTCCAGCGGGCGCCGCCGTCACGACCACGGCCGCCAGCAAAAGCCCACACAACAGACGTTTCATAGCCTTCCCCTCGATCGCGCCTCGATCTTTCGGTTAATAGTGTAGCGTTCAGCTCCGGTTCGTCCAGCGTGATAGATGTTACATCACGCCGACGGACTTTGGATAGAGCCCGTCAGCCGCGGGCAGCCTTGGCTCGCCGGCTCGTATCAAATCACACTGGACGGTAGAAGCGCGCGGGGCGGATGGCTGTTACAGCGGAATATTTCCGTGCTTCTTGAGCGGGTTGCGGTCGTCCTTGTTTTCCAGCATCCGGAAGGCCTCAATCACCCTTCGCCGGGTCTCGCTCGGGCGGATGACGGCGTCCACCCAGCCGCGCTCGGCCGCGCTGTATGCGTTGGCGAAGCGCTGCTTGAACTGCTCCACCTTCTCCCGGCGCATGGCGTCTTGGTCAGCGGCGGCGGCAATCTCGCGCCGATGCACGATATTGACGGCCTGCTCGGGCCCCATTACGGCGATCTCGGCCGAGGGCCAAGCTAGGTTCACGTCGGTCCGCAGATGCTTGGAGCCCATCACGCAATAGGCGCCGCCGTAGGCCTTTCGCGTGATGACCGTCACCTTCGGGACCGTCGCTTCGGCGTAGGCGTAGAGCAGCTTGGCGCCGTGGCGGATGATGCCGCCGAGCTCCTGCTCGGTTCCCGGCAGAAAGCCCGGCACGTCCTCGAAGGTCAGCACCGGAATATTGAACGCATCGCAAAAGCGCACGAAGCGCCCGCCTTTCACTGAGGCGTTGATGTCCAGGCAGCCGGCCAGCACGGCGGGCTGGTTGGCCACGACGCCCACCGTCTTGCCGTCCAGACGCGCGAACCCGACCACGATGTTGCCCGCAAAGCGCTCCTGTACCTCGAAGAAATAGCCGTCGTCGACCACGCCGCCAATAGCTTGCTTGATGTCGTAGGGGCGGTTGGACTCAGCCGGGACCAGAGAGTCGAGCGCCTCGTCGGCCCGCCCGATCGGGTCGGAAGTCGGCTTCAGCGGCGGATCGTCGACGTTGTTGGAGGGCAGAAACGACAGCAACTCGCGGATCATTCGCAGGCAGTGCGCGTCGTCGGGCGATTGAAAGTGAGCCACCCCGCTGCGCTCGTTGTGGGTGGCCGCCCCGCCAAGCTCCTCCTTGGTGACCTCCTCGTGCGTCACCGTTTTGATGACGTCGGGCCCGGTGACGAACATGTAGCTGGTCTTGTCGACCATGAACACGAAATCCGTAATCGCCGGCGAATAGACGG
>CAYOPA010000802.1:0-1618 GCA_964405625.1 uncultured Bryobacterales bacterium | reverse complement strand
GAAGCCGTGGTTGGAGACTACATTCGCCGGCAAGAGGCTGAAGATCGAAGGATCAATCAGCTGAATCTGAACTATCGATAGCCACCGTCGAGGTGGCCCAAACCCAGCGGGGCCGCGTCAGCGACCCCGCACAGCCGCTTTGAGCGGCTCACGCCAAAAGGCCCCCGGCTTTGCCGGGGGTTCGTTACCCATCGAGGGCCGAAACAAAAGGCAAGGCTGAAGCGCGCGATCGTCGCCAACGCGGCTACTCCGCCGGCTTCATGTTGCGGATGGCGGCGATGCGCCAGCCGTCGGCGGTGCGCACCGCCAGGAACGCGCTCCACATGTTGCGCTCGCCGATGACGTAACGGGCGTCGGCAAGCGCCACGTCGTCGCTCAAGAACCGCACCGTCTCCACGGTGATCGTGCGGTCGCCGGTATTAGTCTGGGAGCTGCGCAGCATGCCCGGCACGAGCGCTTCCCTGCCCCGCCGCCATTCGCCCGAGCTGACCAGTTGGTCGGCGTCCTCCGTGAACAGGGCCCGGATGGCGGCCGGGTCGGGGTTGGGTGTATCACGCGCCGCCGAATAGCGGTCCACCAGCGCAATAACGGCCGACTCATCCCCCTCCGCGGCCCATAGCGCCGCCGTCGCCACACAGAAAACCAGCAGGATTCGCAGCATCACGCGCTTCAGCATACACGACGCGGACTCTCCTACACAGTGAGGCGAGATGCCGACTCGCGGCGACTTCCTCCAGTTTTCCGCTGTCTCCGCCGCCGCCGGGATGGCTTCGGCGCAGGCTCAATCCCGCCTCACCAAGCCCCGCATCCTGTTCCTGATGGACGACCAGCACCGCGGCGACTGCCTGAGCGCGGCGGGCCACCCGGCTATTCGCACGCCCGTGCTCGATCAGCTTGCCCGGGAGGGCGCTCGCTTCAGCGCCGCCTACTCCTCCACGCCAAGCTGCACGCCGGCGCGCGGCGGCCTGCTCACCGGGCTGTCGCCTTGGGGGCGCGGGCAGCTCGGCTACGGCAAGGTCGCAGAGGCGTACCCCTTTGAAAGGGCCAAAGCGATGAACGCCGCCGGCTGTTACACCTTCGCCATCGGCAAGAACCACTTCGCGCGGGCCAGCGCAACAGCCACGGCCACCAGCGGATGCCGCTCGACGAGTCCGGCCGCGAGCAGACCGAAGAGCTCCGGTCCGACTGCCGCTCCTAGTTTTTCTCGCAGGCGCCGAATCTGGACCCCGACGCCACCGGCATCGGCTACCTGGTCGGGCGCGGCTTCGACCGGCAAAAGCGGATTGCGGTCGACAAAGCCGAACGGCCTTGACTTGCCTTCGCCACGCTCCTGGCCCAGCAGCTCGTCCAGGTCGATCGCCAGCCTAGGCAGCGCATCGCCGGGAAGCACGGTCCGCACGCGGCCGTCCTGGCGACAAGCACGGACCGCTCCTCGGGTAGCGCCAGCCAAACCAGCCGACAGCCGTCGGCCAATACGCGTCGAGCTTGCGCAGCGCACTCGCCACGGTCGTGCCGGTTTAGCCGTCGGTTTCCCACAACCGCAAAACCACCCGCCAGGTTTAGCCCAATATTCTTCACTTAAAAACTCGAATGAGGGACGGGTAGTCCAAGCACTGGT
>CAYOPA010000801.1:0-1626 GCA_964405625.1 uncultured Bryobacterales bacterium | reverse complement strand
TGTGGAAGACCCGTCGGGCGAGGGGGCCTCTGCTCGGCTCATGTCAGGATCGGCCTCGGAGACGGAACGGGCGGAAGCGGCCGCGGGGCTTCTCGCCGATGGCGATGTCGAGTCCTTGATCGCCGCCTTGAGGTTTGAGGGGTCGCTGGCGCCTGCCGCGGCGGTGGCTCGGGCTCTGGTCGGGGCTGCGGAATCGAACGGGGGCGACCGGCAGCCGCCTGATGCGTTGTTATCACACCTGATTGCGGCCGCGAAGCGTTCGGGCAGTGCGGAAGAGTCGGTCTTGCGGGCGATCGGCCTCTATCAGCAGCGGGAGGCGGTGCGGTATCTGCTCGAGGTGGCTGTGAATCCGGCGAGCGCGGCCAATCGCGGGGTCGTGCTTCAGTTGCTGACCCGGCAAACCGGGATGGCGTTTGGAGAGGATCTTGAGGGATGGCAGCGATGGTGGAGGGAGGTCGAGTTTCTGCCAGAGGGGGAATGGCGGCGGCGGCTTGCGTTCGCACACGCGGCGCGAGCGCGAACTCTTGCCCAAGCGAAGGGCGGCCTTACGAATCGTCTCGTCGATGCGTTCCGACGGCTGGGCGTCAGCATGGCAGCCACGGAACGACCGGCGTTTATTTTGAGTTTGATGACCGACGAGGTTGTCGAATTGCGGGTTCTCTCATTTGAGCTGGCGGATCGGGAGTTGCTGAACGCGCGTCCGCTCGGCGACGGTGTCTCGAGCCAGGCACTGGAGCGACTTCGGGATCCTGCGGCGGCGGTGCGAGCGGCGGCGGCGTCGCTTTTGCTGAAGCTTGGGACGGGCACTGCGGCACGCGCGGCGCTGGATGCGCTGCGGACAGAACATGCGTCGATCGCTGCGGCGGCGTTGTTGCCGTTGGCGGCTCGGACGGGGGACGCAGAAGTTGTGGATCTCGCAATCGACTGGCTCGAGCGGAGCGGGCCCGGGGCGGATGCGGCGGCCGAGGCGCTGCTTCAGCCCTCGATGGCGGGACTTCTGGTTGATCCGGAGCGTCGGATTCGAATTGCCGCGGCGATTTCGGCACGATCTGGACCGATCTCCGCTTCGATGGTTCGACTCCTGGGGGCAGTCGGGAGCGAGGACGACCGGGCGTTTATCGCGGATCTTTTGAGAAGCGACCGGGCTGCGATTCGGATGGCGGCGGCGGAGACCCTTGCATCGACGCGCGGAATGGTTGATCGCTTGTCAGAGGCAGCGGGGTCGGATCCCGGACTTGCCGGAGCGGCGATCGACGCGCTCTCGCTCGAGTTCCCGGTGGCGGACCGGATTTCCGAAGCGGCCTTCCTTGCAGCGCACCGGGTTGATGAGCCCGATTCTTTGCTCCGCCGTTTTGTGAGGATGTTGCCTCCGCAACAGTTACTGGCGGCCGCGGACCAGCTCGGCGCCGGATCTCTCGCGACTGAGTCGCTGCTGCGGTCGCGAGAGTTGGCGATGATGTATTCGGAGCCACCGGGGCTGGAGAAAGAACTTCTGGTTCGATGTGCAGAAAGGCAGTGGCAATCAGGAGATGCGACAGGCGCTCTGGACACCTTGAGCCATGCGGACTTCGGAGGCGGCGTTCGTGAAGGGTTGAGGCGCGAAGCGGACGAGGTCCGGACGCTTTC
>CAYOPA010000800.1:1297-1632 GCA_964405625.1 uncultured Bryobacterales bacterium | reverse complement strand
CCATCAGGCGTCACCGCAACTGCTCGCACCGAGCCGGTATGTCCCGTGAGGGTGCGCACGAGCGGCCCTCCAGGGGGCGCCAAGGCTGGGTGGGTAGGCTCCAGCCAGGGCCCGTTGCCTCGCGCCGCCCGAAGCCGCTCCAGCAGGCCATCCGGAAGATCGTCCCGGTAAGGTAGCAATCGCCCGATCAACTGCGGCGAAATCTCGCGCGGGTCGCGGTCCAGAGCGGCGGCCGACAGGCGAATCGCTCCCTGGACGAGAGCGAACGGCCGATGGCTCCGGACCGGCTCGTAGTCCAGGGTGAGGGCGTGGGCGTTGGTGTGGCACAGCTTGGC
>CAYOPA010000800.1:0-1287 GCA_964405625.1 uncultured Bryobacterales bacterium | reverse complement strand
GCGAGCCGATACCCGTCTTCCGGAGCTTGGCTTCCATCCAGGCGGGCGAGAGCAGTAGGTCTTCAAGCTCGTCCGTGCGGCCGGCGGCGTGCAAATGGCGCGCTAGGTTTTGGAAGTAGTAGCCGTCGTTGGGGCCGCTGGGCCAGCCGTCCGGGCAGCGAGATTGGTAGCCGGCGAGGAACTGCTGGTGGAGGCGTCGGTTAGAAACTTCGCCCGGGACTGAGGTCCCGGGTTCGGTTTTGCCGGCGATGTAGGCTTGCGGGATGTCGTGGAGGGTGAAGCGGCCGTCTTGGCGGGTGAGCAGCGACGCCTCGACCAAGCCGTCGGCGGCGTCGGCCGTGTCGTCGGGGTCTTCGTCCTGCCACAGAGCCTGGAGGGCGGATGGCGGGAATTCCGCGTCGGCTTCAAAAACGGCGAGGTCGAGATAGCGCCGGCGGAGATCTTCGTCGAGCGCTTCCACGCTGGCGTCGACGGCGGCAAGGATCTTAGAGTCAAGCTCGTCGAAGTCGCGTTTGCGTAACCGCCGCAGGACGCGATCCTCGGGCCGCCGCTTCAACAGCCGACCGACCAGGGCCAGGGCCAGCGGAAGGGCGCCGCAACGCTCAACGATCTCCTCGGCGAGCGCGGGCCGTTTGCCGGCATGCCGCTGCAGCAGCGCGATCGCTTCAGCAGACGACAGCACGTCGAGCCGATACTCCTCGGCGCCCACGTTGCCGGCCACCGCGGCACTGCGCGTGGTGAGGAGCACCCGGCAGCGGGCGTTGTCAGGCAGGTAGGGCCGGGCGTGGTCGGCGTCCCAGACATCATCGAGAACCAGCAGCGCCGCCCTGTCGCGCAGGGCGTTGCGAAGCTGGTTAGGGTTCTCCCATTGGTTGGCGGGCTCGCCGAGCGAGCGGGCGGCCTCGCGAATCGCCGCCACGGGGTCGCCGGGCTTTTGACCGATGGTGATCCAGATGACGCCGTCGGGGTAGGCGTCCAGCACGACGGGGTCCTTGGCGATCGCCGTCGCCATGACCGTTTTGCCAATGCCTCCCATGCCGCGGATGGCGGTGAGTGCGACGGTGCGGTCGGAATGGTCGACCAACAGGGCGTTGCGGAGGGCGGCCAGCTCATCCGGCCGGGGCGTGTATTGCTGCGGCAGACTGGGGACGGTGTCGTAGCGGGTTTGCCTGAATTTCTCGGGCAGCGGCTTGGTCTCCGCGGCCTTGCCCAGCTCTCCCAGTAGCTTTTCGGGCCCGACGTGCTGCAAGTGCTCCAGGTAGAGCGGTTTGTCGCCGCCCACAAACA
>CAYOPA010000799.1:0-1632 GCA_964405625.1 uncultured Bryobacterales bacterium | reverse complement strand
ACGTTAAGCCTGTTGGCGTTGGCGCTGGGAGTTGGCTACCTGCGACGCCGAAAGGAGGATGTCCGGAATTCCGTTGAAACCAGCGACTCTCCGGGACCTCTATCTTACGCCGCGCGAGCTTGAGCCGCGGGCGGTTTGGGTTTGAGATTCTCCAGAGCGGCGAGGAATCTCGGAAGATCGCGATACCCCTTGATCCTCCGGAAGTTCCCTTCCGCCACCCACAGCGCCGAACCCACCCAACGCTCCAGGTGGTCGCCGCGCTTCCAACATTTCACTCGCCGGCATACCGTGTCGACCACCGAGAACGCCGACTCGATCGGATTCGTCGTCGCCAGCATCCGCTTCAGCCAGCCTTCCAGCGGCAGCCGGTGCACCGTCAACGTCTCGTCCATCCCTTCCGCGAGCGAGCGCGCCGCCGAAGGATTCAGCTCCTGCAGCTCACGATGCAGCTTCTCCAGCGCCCGCTTGGCGTCCGCCGTCGAGCTCATCTGATACGCCGCCGCCATCTTGCGGTCGACCTCTTCGCGGTACTCCTCGGTCAGGTGTCCCACGACGTTGCGGCGCTTGTGCAACTGGCAACGCTGCACCAGCGCCTGTTCGCCGGCATGCTGCCGCACCGCCTTGAGCAGCGCCCTGGCGCCATCGACCACGTACAGCCGCGGCTGCGTAAAGTCGACGCCGCGGTCGCCCAGATCGCGCAGCAGCTCCGAGACCACGACGGCGTTCTCGCTTGCGCCCTGACGCAGCCCCAGCACGACCTTTTGCCCGTCCTGCTGGACTCCCAGCGCCACGACCATGTGTTGGCCCTTGAATTCGATCCCGTCGAGATAGATCGCGCACAAGCGGTAGGGCGACAGATCGCGCTCGAGCAACTCGCGTACTTTGCGCCGCGAGACGCGGATGAAATGATCGCTCACCGCCGACTTTTCGATGCCGTAGGCCTCGGCGAACTGCCGCACCGCTTGGCCATAGCGGCGCGTCGAGATCTCGAGCATCAGCTTGTCCCAGACTGCTTCGTCGAGCGGCTGGCCGCGACGAAACAGCTCGTAGCTGCCCAGCGGCTGCTCGTGGCCGTCCACCGAGCGTACGCGCGGCCGTTGGACTTTGACCTTCTGGCCGTCCACGACCACGAAGCCGTCTTCTCGACCCCAGCGATAGCCTTGCGCGTCCTCTCGTCGTTGGCAGCGCTGGCCGGCCAATTGCCGCACCTCATCTTCCATGATGAGCTGCATCAGCTCGAGCCCGGCCTGGCGCATCAGCGCGCCCACGCCGTCTTGCAGGGCGGCGGCGATCTCCCGCAGCGGCAGGTGGAGTTGGATGCCGCGCTCGCCCTTGGCGGCGCTCTCCTCGAACTGGCGGACCGCTCGCTCGCGGTCGATCTGATATCGTCTCTTCATAGCGACTCTCCTTTTTCCAAAACACACCCCGAGCCTATACCAGGCCCGGTTGGAGAGTCGCTACTTTCTACGAGCTAACGGACATCCTCCCCGCACCACCCCCGATGTTTCACGTGAAACATAGACACCAACTACTTATCGCATTCAACACATCTCTTCATTCTATGTTTCACGTGAAACATCCCTAGTCCCTCTCCCCCTGTGCTACATTGAGGCACTTCGCACCACCGGAGGC
>CAYOPA010000798.1:0-1637 GCA_964405625.1 uncultured Bryobacterales bacterium | reverse complement strand
TTATCGCTTCGTCTTGTTTCTTAAATCCAGCGCTGATTCTCGGACGGACTCCTAGGAAGAGCCCCTCAATGGTCTCGTCAGCAAGGAACTGTTCGACCGTCGCTACTCCACCGTTGACGATGCGGTCAAAGAGATCTTCGGCACGGCCCCTCATGAATCTACCTGCCGAGACCCAGAGTTCGGTGTGATTTGCGACTCTGCAATATACCGGTCGTGTTCCTGAGCGCCGTCGGCGGGAAGCGCCTCTTCGAGGCCCACCATGCTGGAGGAAAGAGCCTCCCACAGCGGCCGTTCGGGATCAGCGGGTTGCGGGCGATCGAAATGCAAGGCGCTGCGCAGGACATCGGCGACGAACTGGTCAACGAAGGCGAAGCCCTGGGTCTTCGCCATCTCCTCGACAGCCTGCTCGATCTCGCCGCTAAGCTCGACTTGCGAACTGGTGTTACTTTAACCCAGTCAAAGAACCACCGCTAACGGCGTCCAGCAACGATTCTCGATTCTCCATCCGTCCGCGCCTTTCGGCGTACAATAGCCTGCATGCAAAGACGGGATTTCTTCTCCCATTCCTTCGCCGGCGGGCTGGCCGCGGCGGCGCCTCAATCACGCCGTGAGCCGGTCGGCGACGGCGACGACAGCACCTCCTACGACGTCGATATCACCATCGAGCGGCGGGTTCCCGGCAAGCCCCATCGCGGCAAAATGCTGGCCGCCATCCAGCCGCATTGCGACGACATCCCCATCTACGCCGGCGGGACCATCCTCAAGCTCATCGACGAGGGCTATGAGGGCATCCTCATCACCATGTCCAACGACTCGATGGCCGGCAACCTCAACCCGGACCTGCCGCAGACCGCCCGCGGCGACGCCACCATCGGCCAGATCACCCTGGCGAACGAAAAGGACACCATTGAGGTCGGCCGGCGGCTGGGCCTGAAGGAGTCGCTGTTCCTCAACTACCCCAACCACAACATGGACGCCTGGCCGATCATCGAGATGCGCGCCCGGCTCATCTTCCTGTTCCGCCTCTACAAGATCGACACGGTTCTCGTTTATGACCCGTCGGGGCTCTACGAGCGCAACCCGGACCACTACATCACCGCCCGCGCCGTCGAAGCGGCCTACTGGATGGCGAAGTCCGAGTGGGACTACCCGGAGCACTTCAAGGCCGGGCTGACGCCGCACGGCCCAAGCACGGCCTACTACTTCTCGCGCGGGCCGCAGCTCGTCAACCGCGTGGTCGACATCGCGGACTTCTTCGACAAGAAAGCCTATGCGAACACCGCGAACGTCACGCAGGGGCCGTCCGGCGATCGCGGGGCCGCCCTCAAGCGCCGGCTGGCGGCGCAGGGCAAAAAGCTGCCGCTGCTGGGCGACAACGACGAAACGGCCAACCTGGAGTACACCAAGCAGTTTGCGCTGGGCCGCGACCGGGTTCGAGGACAAGCGCACGGGCTGGAGTACGCGGAGTACTACCACTACATCGGGCCGGGCGAGTCGTCGATGCAGCGTTACATTGACGAGAACGCCCAGCCGCTGTAGCGCGAGCGGGCGACAAGGGCGCCGCCATTCCTCTCAAGCCTGGGGCGGACAGGTGGCGCAGGCGCCCACGCCTGCCGCCTCGACCCCCAGGTCGAGGC
>CAYOPA010000797.1:0-1638 GCA_964405625.1 uncultured Bryobacterales bacterium | reverse complement strand
TGACGCCCGACGACGCCGGCTGCCACGACATTATTGTGTCGCGCCTGAAAAAAATGGACTTTCACATCGAGCGCATCTGCCTCAACGGCGTCGACAACCTGTGGGCCCGCAAGGGCACGACCGCGCCGGTCCTCTGCTTCGCAGGCCACACCGACGTGGTGCCAACCGGTCCGCTGGACCAGTGGCTGTCCGACCCTTTTGAACCCACGCTGCGCGACGGCCAGTTGTACGCGCGCGGCGCCGCCGACATGAAAACCTCGGACGCGGCTTTTGTCACCGCCACCGAACGCTTCCTCGCGGCCCACCCAGACCCCCGCGGTTCGATTGCGTTCCTGCTGACGTCGGACGAGGAAGGCCCTGCCACCGACGGCACGGTGAAAGTCGTGCAACAACTGGCCGCGCGCGAAGAACGCATCGATCATTGCATCGTCGGCGAGCCGACCTCGGTGAAAAGCCTCGGCGACACCATCAAGAACGGGCGCCGCGGTTCGCTCTCCGGCGAGCTGTCCGTGCGCGGCGTGCAGGGTCACGTCGCCTATCCGCACCTGGCGCGCAACCCGGTGCACCAGTTCGCACCGGCGCTGGCCGAGCTTGCCGCCATGCGGTGGGATGACGGCAACGAATATTTCCCGCCGACCACCTGGCAGATTTCCAACATCCAGGCCGGCACCGGCGCCACCAATGTCATTCCCGGCGTGGTCGAGATCCAGTTCAATTTCCGCTATTCCACCGCCAGCACCGCGGACGGCCTGAAGGATGCGGTAAACGAGATCCTCGATAGCCACGGCCTCGACTACGAAATCGACTGGACCCTGTCCGGCAAGCCCTTCCTGACCCCGCGCGGCCCCCTGTGCGACCGGCTCAGCGAAGCCATCTTTGAAGTCACTGGCATCCGCACCGAGTTGTCCACCACCGGCGGCACCTCCGATGGCCGGTTTATCGCCGATGTCAGCCGCGAAGTCGTCGAGTTCGGCCCGCTCAATGCAAGTATCCACAAGCTGAACGAACACGTCGCGCTGGAGAACATCGAGCAACTGGCGGCGATTTATCAAAAAACCCTCGAAAAACTACTGACCTGAAATCGTCTTTGTCCGCGAAGGACACGAAGGAACACGAAGAAATGCACAAGGTTTCTCGATTCAGTTCAATGCCCGACTTGACTGTTGATGGGTCTCGCTTCGCGCTTCTTCGCGTCCTTCGCGGATAACACTTTATTGAAACCGACATGAACACTTTCGACGACACCGAATCCCTCATCACCGTGCGCGACTGGCTGCGGTTTGCCGTGTCGCGTTTCAACGAGGCCGAACTGTTTTTCGGCCACGGCTCGGACAACGCCTTCGACGAAGCCGCGTACCTGATCCTGAACACCCTGCACCTGCCGCTCTATCGGCTTGATCCTTTTCTTGACGCCAGCCTGACGCATGGCGAATCCGAGCAGGTGCGGGCGGTGCTTGAACGCCGGGTGACGGAGCGCCTGCCGGCTGCCTACCTCACGCACGAGGCCTGGCTGGGCGAGCACCGTTTTTATGTCGATGAGCGCGTAATCGTGCCGCGCTCGCACATCGCCGAACTGCTGCAGGACCAGCTTGCACCGTGGGTTGAACAGCCGGAAGAAGTGAGCCGCGTGCTCGACCT
>CAYOPA010000796.1:0-1639 GCA_964405625.1 uncultured Bryobacterales bacterium | reverse complement strand
CCAGTATGGCAAGGACCGGCACGGACGAGGAGCGCGGCTGCTAGCGCTCCTCCAGCGACAGATCCAGCTCTCGGCGGGTGGCGACAAGGCGATACTTGCCCGGAGCCAGCGTCTCGGACTCGAACCCGCCACGCTGATCCGTGCTGCCCTTCGTCATCGCCGCCGACAAAGCGGCTTCGGTAACAGCGGATTCGGGCAGCACGTGGACGTCCGCGCCGGAAACCGGGTCGCCGGCCTTATCCGATACGCGCGCCTGGATGCGCAAACGGGAGTCCGGACGGGCCGAGCCGACACGCGGCATGTGGTGGAGGATGCCGCGGCCGCCGTCCTCGATGTCGGCGATATGCCAGTCGTCGGCCAGGTTGCGCACGACCACCTCAAAAGCGTCAAGACCGGCCGGAGGGTAAAGAAACTCGCCCGGCATCGGAGCGATCGTGGAGCTGACTTCTCCAAACCGATAGCTCCTGTATAAGGGTCGAAGCGAGATGGTAAGCTCGCCAGTCATCGGCTCGGCGGGAGCCTCAATTCAGGAGATCCGTGGTTGCTACCCACAAAAATAGTGGTGTCAAGAATAGTGGTTGCGAAGTAGGCTGTGTTTGTATACCCTCTTTGGGGGGGTGCCTGGATGCGGGGTCAGGGTTTCTGAACATCAGAGCTCATTGTTGGACCAGAACGCATGAGTGATTCCCCATTGGCGTCGGTCGTTTCGGCGGTCGATCCGGGCGGCTTTGGTATGTAAGGCCCCCGTTGGGTTGATCTCGGCTTGCCATAGGGGTCTCGGCGGGGCTCCGCGCCTTTTATTGCGGCGCGACTCCGAGGCGGCGGCCGGGTCAGGGTGAGGTCTCCTAAAGACAACGGTTCTTCAACAACAAGCAGTAACCAGAGAGGTCAGTTACTATGCATAGTCGAGGTACATGCAGGTGGGCTGCCGGCATTGCCATTGCATTCGCGATGGCAATGGCGACCCCTGCCGCCGGCCAGCTCTTACAGGGTTCGCTGGAAGGCTCCGTGACGGATCCGAGCGGGGCCGCCGTGCCCGGAGCTCGGGTAACCGCAACCAACGAACAAACAGGCTTGGCTCGCTCGGGCGAGACCAATGCGGCCGGTTTCTATGCTTTCCCGACGGTTCCGTCGGGGAGCTACAGCGTCCGTGTGGAGCTAGACGGCTTCCAAGCCAGTGTCCAGACCGGCATTCAGGTCAATCCAAATGCGGTGACGCGCTCCAACGTCAGCCTCCAGGTCGGGGCCGTGAGTGAGACGATCGAAGTCTCCGCGCAGGCCGCCACGCTCCAGACCGACCGCGCCGAGGTACAGCGGAACGTCGACGAGCGGCAGCTCAAGAACCTGCCGGTGCCCCTGGGCCGCAACTATCAAAACCTATTCGTGACGCTGCCGGGCGTATCGCCGCCGACCAGCGCGCACTCGATCCCGTCCAACCCGACCCGCTCGGTGCAGTTCTCGGTGAACGGCACTTCCCGGTCGAATAACAACACGCGCATCGACGGCGCCAGCGTCACCAACATCTGGCTGCCCCACATGACCGGCTACACACCGGCTCTGGAAGCCATCGAGCAGGTCAACGTAACCACCAACGCCATGGACGCCGAGCAAGGCCTGGCGGGCGGCGCGGCCATCAACC
>CAYOPA010000795.1:0-1639 GCA_964405625.1 uncultured Bryobacterales bacterium | reverse complement strand
CTGGAACGGCTCCTCAAGCTAGCGCGTCTGCCAGTTCCGCCACCTCCGCACGAGGGGCTTCGGCCAGCGTGTCAGGCCGAAACTTTAGTCTAAGTCAAAGCGGTGAGGGTCCGGGGTCCTACCGCGGCGGGGCCTCGCCGGAGGGAGACGCTTCGCCCGAGCCTTCTTCGATCGGCGTGACGACAGCTTCAGGCTGCACATCGATCGTCCTGGTCTCGCCGGGCGCCGGCATCTGCAGATCCTGCACGCCCGCTCCGGGAACCGGCGCCGGCGTACCGCCCTCCACCTGTCCCGTGCGCTCAATGACGCTCTCCACGCCCCGGCCCGCCACGCCGCCGCGATTGCCCTGCAGGATGCCGAGGCTGATCGAAGTCACCATGAACAGCACCGCGGCGCCGGTCGTCGATTTCGACAGCAGCGTCGCCGCACCGCGCGGGCCAAACGCCGTCTGGGAGCCCATGCCGCCGAACGCGCCCGCCAGATCCGCCGCCTTGCCGCTTTGCAGCAGCACGACGATGATCAGAAACAGGCACACCAGCACGTGCACGATCGTGAGCAACAAGATCATAAGCTTCGATTGTATCAGGATCAGCTACTGATCGAACCGCGCCGCGATTGAGCCCCCTATTGATCAAAGCGGACAATCGCCGCAAACGACTCCGGCTCCAGGCTGGCGCCGCCGACCAAGCCGCCGTCGATGTCCGGTTGTTCCATCAAACCCTTTACATTGCCCGGCTTGACGCTGCCGCCGTAGAGAATCCGGACTCCGTCGGCGGCCTCCCGACCAAACTTCCCCACGGCCTTGCCCCGCAGGAAGGCGTGCGCTTGCTGGGCCATTTCCGGCGTGGCGGTCTTGCCCGTTCCGATAGCCCAGACCGGCTCGTAGGCGATGATCGTCTTCGAGAAGGCCTCCGCGTCGAGGTTCCCGAAACCGCCGTTGAATTGAGTGGCTAGGACCTCCTCGGTTCGGCCGGCCTCGCGCGCCTCCAAGGTTTCGCCCGCGCAAACAATCGGCGTGAGCCCGGCGCCGAGAGCGGCGTCGATGCGGCGCGCCACGGTGGCGTCGGTTTCGCCAAAATACTGGCGCCGCTCGGAGTGACCAATGATGACGTGCCCGCACCCCGCGCCGACAATCATCGCCGCGGATACTTCGCCGGTAAAAGCCCCTTCGGCCTCCCAATGCAGATTTTGCGCCCCGATCTGAATGTTGGAGCCGCGCACGGCTTCGGCGGCGTGCGCCAATGCAGGAAAGGGCGGGCAGAGCACGATCTCGCGGTCGCCCGCTCCGGCGACTAGCGGCTTAAATTCGTCAAAGAACTGCACCGTTTGCCGAACGGTCTTGAACATCTTCCAATTGCCTGCGAGGACGGGAATGCGGGACATATTTTCAGCGTATCAAGATCGGAGCGACATCCGGGCTGGCTTCCGCCGGCATTCCCTTCGCCGACAACCAAAACAGCCAGACCGCCGGCCCAAGCGGGCCGCTGCTGATCCAGGACTGGTAACTTTTCGAGAAGCACGCCCATTTCAACCGCGAGCGCATCCCCGAACAAGTGGTCCACGCCAAAGGCTCTGGCGTCTGACTGGAGTGCGGGCGGAAAACGAGGCCGTTGAAGGAGGGACAACTTACCATCGAAAG
>CAYOPA010000794.1:0-1648 GCA_964405625.1 uncultured Bryobacterales bacterium | reverse complement strand
GCATGCGCTCCAGCCGAAACAAACCGAGCTCAAAATGTAGAAACGCGAGGGTCGGTCCGGAGGCCCGACCGCACGGCGTGGCCGCGCGCTACAGCACCCCGTAAGCCCGCGCCATCCAGTAGGGCAGCAAGAAATCTACTCCCGGGTTCTCAATAAACCCGTCCCCGCCGCCAAACATCTGGAATGGGCTGCGTTGCCAGACAAAATCCGTACGCACGCGATCCTCCACCGGAATCGGCTGACAGGCTTTATCCGACCCGCAAGAGGCGACCTCGCCGCGGTAGTCGACGAAGAAGTCCCGAATCGGCCGCCGCGTCCAGGCCAGCAGCAGGTCGACCGTCTCGCGGTCGCGGCGCTCGTCAGCCCCCTCCAAAGCCCGGTCGATCATGTTGAAGTGCGCGTTGCCGTGGTCGTCGACCGTGCGGCGGAAGATTCTGTAGGCCGTACTGTAGCGGCCCCGGTGGGTATCGGAGAGCTCGGAGCGGATCAGCGAGAACATCGCGATGGCGATCAGGTTGAACTTGAAATACGACGAGTGATCGTCGAGAACCTCGGCCCCCATGATGGGGATGGTCTGCGCCGATCCAACAAACCGGTCGCGGCGGTAAGGCCCGCTGAAGCGTGCGTCGTTCACCTGCCGGCCAACCTGCAACACCGCCAGCCGCTGGTCCGCTCGGTGCCAGAATACGGTCGAGATCGAGCCGTCGGGCATCCGCACCGCCCAGTCGCGATCAAGCAGAAAGCCGACCGCGCGCGTGACCAGATCGCGGATCTCGGCCCGAACGTCCGGATCATGAATCCACTCGTAGGCGACGCTGAGGCCGAACAGGAAACCGAGATACTGGTCGCGCGAGGTGTTGCCGACCCAGATCGCCGGCCGGCCGTCCATGGAGCCCTCCCAGACGCCGTTGTTTCGCTCCTCGGAAGCGACCGCGTCCGCCCAGGGCGAACCCGCGGGCAACCAGACTCGGGCCAGCAGGTTTGTGCCGGTCACGTCCACCAGCTTGCGCATCTGCCGCACGATGTCGATTACGCTGTGCCAAGCGTCGGCGGAGCCGGTGGCGACAAACCGAAAGGTTTCAGCGGCGAGGTAGTGGCCGGTCCAGATGGCGGAGTCGCCGCCGCGGCTGTAGGCGACGATCTGGTCGCTGTCAGGGGCGGCGAAAATCGGGTCCAGGATCGTTCCGTGGGGCAAGTGGCGGCGCAGCAGGCGCGCCCGCACGCTGTGCGATGTGCGTTCGAGCCTCTCGCCCGGCTGCGGCGAACGCGACCGCAGCGGCGCTACAGGATTTCCACCCACATCCTCTGTGGACGAGGGGCGGAGCGCCGGCGTTCCAACCTCGGCGCGGCGCTACAGCATGTCGCGGTACTCTTCGAGCGCGATCCGCACGAGTTGGCTGCGCGTCCGCACGCCGGTCTTGGCGAAAAGCTGCTGGAGATTGCTCTTGACGGCGCTCTCGGAGAGGGAAAGCGCCGCGGCGATCTCCTTGTTGGCGCGGCCTTCCACCAAGAACCGCAAGACCTGCTTGTCACGGGTGGTGAGGTTCGAGCGCGGCTTGACGGCCGCCGAGGCGAGGGTCTGCAAGTACGTCTGATCGAGCAGCACCCTGCCTTCCGCGAGCTCACGGATGCTGTTGTGCAGCTCCTC
>CAYOPA010000793.1:636-1677 GCA_964405625.1 uncultured Bryobacterales bacterium | reverse complement strand
CCGCGGAGAGGTGGCTGAGTGGTCGAAAGCAGCGGTTTGCTAAACCGTCGTAGGGGCTTAAACCTCTACCGAGGGTTCGAATCCCTCCCTCTCCGCCACTACTTACTGATTGCAAAGGACTTAGCGAGTATCAGTAGGGAATTTCCTACAAGCCATTGTACGGCGTGGCTTCTGCTGGGCTTCGCGGCTTCGAGAAGCGGGGCCCCGGCGACGGAGGCTTTCGCTTTTGTAAGTGCCGCGCCGCTTGCCGACGTGCTTCGCCCTTGCGCTACCCGGCAAGCAATCCCGTTGCCTTAGCCACCAGGGTGAGACGGCGTCAAGTCAGGGTGTTGCGCTCGCCGAACTCCTGGAAGTACTCCGCAACCAACCGGTAAGGATTGTAGACGCGCGCGCACTCCGTACGACGCTCCTTCCCGAAGACGTCTCGGTAGCCGATTTGGCCGAATAGATAGAGGCAGTCGTCTCCATTGCGGATATCCCGGCAGGCCTTCTCACTGCCGCGAAGGATCTCAAAATCCAGCGTCAGAATCACTTCGCTACCCGGTGCAAGGGGTCTTGGTGAGTCTGGGCGTAGCGGTGGCCATTTATCGGGCGATTTAGGCGCGACAACGTACTCGAAAGCGATACGCACGTCCCGCGCCGGAGTTTGCCCGCAGTTCACGATATGGATGTTGACGCCGACGGGGTCGTTCCAGTCATCATGATGCGTCTGGATTTTCGTTATCAAGATCCAGGCACGGTGGCCTGCAACGAGGGCCTTTTCGGCAGTGCGCCACGTTAGAAAAGCGACGATCAGGGCAACCCCACTGAAGATGATGGCCCAGGAACTCCGGTCCATCCAATCCACACTCGACTGATCTGGAACGCTCTGAGCGGCTGTGTTGTCAGAGCCGGCGACGGGGCTCTCCGCTGATGCGGGCGCTGTTTGGCCGATGCTCAACCCGCTCCACAGCAGGTGCATCAGAACGCCCCAGAGAAGTCGCCGTGTCATTGGACAGATTCTGGCATAGCGCTCTGCGGTTCGTTGCGCCCGCTCGGGTC
>CAYOPA010000793.1:0-626 GCA_964405625.1 uncultured Bryobacterales bacterium | reverse complement strand
GCCGCCCATTCCGGGCTGAGCGCCTCGGCTTGCACTAGCACGAGCTAGGCCGCCGCCGCAAAGGCGAGGCGAGGTCGAGGGTCCGACAACGGCCGGCTCGAGGGGCCGTCGCTAGTGTTTGCCGGGACAGCATAGGCAGTGCGTGCGGCTTCCGGAGTCACGCCCAGCAGCGTCGCGCGCTCTGGCGCAGGCTATGGGCCGGCGCGGGGCGCGTGCCTTGACTTTACGGGCGGAACAGGGGCTGGGTTCGGCAAAGGAGGGCCTGGCTCGGAACCTCTGCACGTCGACGACTGCACATAACCGAGCCGGGGTGGTCGAGCAGTCGCCGATCGAACGAGAGGACGTGCACCTCGACGCCATTGCTTGAGCGATCAGGCCGTCAAACGCGGTCGCGGCTGAGCATTACGGCTTCAGTTCGTCCCAAGTCTTGGGCTTCCACTCGCGGGCGAGCCGCTGGGCTTCGGCGACCTGGGCAGGGGTCATACCCTTGGCCAAACCGTCGCGTGCTCGGGTAGCCTCTTCACGCTTTTCGTCGCTGCTGTGGGAGGCGGCTAGATTGAACCACTTGTGCGCCTCGACGTAGTCCTGCGGCACGCCTTCACCGTTGTAGTAACTGACGCCAAGGT
>CAYOPA010000792.1:1282-1678 GCA_964405625.1 uncultured Bryobacterales bacterium | reverse complement strand
GCGCCGATGAAGGACCGAGGAGGAACGGGGATTCCTCCTCGGTGTTTTTCGCCACGTTGATCGGAATCGCTATGGATCAGGCCTGAAACTCAAAGGCGCCGATGATCGCCTGATTGTCGTCGATCGTCGTGCGGGTCACGCGCTCCAGCAAGGCGTGCAGCAGGGCCGGCTCGGTCTTGGCATAGATATGCGGCACACCGTAGCGATCCCGTAGAATCTCCGCCGATGCCGCCTGAGCGATGGACGGAAGGGTCAGCGCGCAAATCAGCGCCGCCAGGGGCCACGCGTTCGCGAGCCTCATCGTTGGAGCCTTCCGTCTTTCCGCCCAAGCACAACCGGCATTTCCAGACATGCGCCCAAGTCTATCCGGCGCTTTTGTCGCAGCGGACGTTTCCC
>CAYOPA010000792.1:0-1272 GCA_964405625.1 uncultured Bryobacterales bacterium | reverse complement strand
TCTGCATCGAGCTTTCGCCGGGCGAGCGGCCGGCGAAACGCCCGACGCCCGCTCGCCCAACAATAGCGCCCGTTCATCGGAAACTTGCGCGGCGTAGCGGGCGCCGGATCCTAAACTCGCGGAATGGTGGCGATTTTTCGACAAGCCTTCCGCGCGCTGCTCAAAAGGCCTGGCTTCAGCTTGCCGGCGATCGCCACGCTCGCCCTGGGCATCGGCGCCACCGCGGCGATTTACAGCTTCGTCAATGCTCTGCTGCTAAGGCCCTTTCCCTTCCCGGAGCCCGATCAGCTTGTCCAGATCCACGCCGAAACGCTAGGCCAGCGGGGCCAACTCTCCTCGCGCGAGGTCGAGGACCTGCAGGAGCGCTCCAGACTGTTTGAGGGCTTCGTCGGCTACGCCGACAGCTCCGCCTACAACTTCGCCGGGGGGGACGGGCCGCCCGTCGAGATCCCTGCCACCAGAGCCACGCACAACTTGTTCGAACTTCTGGGCGCCACGCCGATTCTGGGCGGAAGCTGGCAGGAGAGCAGCGACCGGCAGCGATCCTTCGACATCGTCATTACGCATTCGCTATGGACCGAGCGTTTCCGATCGGACCCCGACATTGTCGGCAAGCAACTGCTGATGGACGCCGCGCCGTACACCATCATGGGCGTGGCGCCGCCCGGCTTTCACTTTCCGTCCAACGCGGGCCTGTTCCGCTGCCAAGGGATTCTGACCCCGGAGTACTATTCGCAACGGGAGAACCGAAACAGCTATGTGCTGGCGCGGATGAAGCCCGGCGTCAGCCTTGATGAGGCCGGGCGCGAGGCGGCGGCCATCTCCGAGGAGCTTGCCCGGGAGTTTCCGGAGACTAACGCCGATGTGCGCTTCATCGTCACCCCGCTGCGCGAAAAGTATCTGGGCGACTCAACGCCGTACCTGATTACGCTGCTCGGCGCCGTCGGCTTCGTTCTGCTGGTGGCCTGCATCAACGTGGTGAACCTGATGCTGGCGCGGTCCACGGCTCGAGCCCGTGAAACCGCCATCCGCTCGGCGCTGGGCGCCGGCCGTTGGCGTCTTGCCCAGCAACCGCTGGCCGAGAGCCTGCTGTTGGCGTTCGCCGGCGGCCTGGGCGGCTTGGCTTTGACTTACGCCTTCGTGGGCGCGATGTCGGAGTGGGTGCGCGCCGACCTGCCGGCGTGGATGGAGATCCGGGTGGACCTCCAGGCGCTGCTGTTTCTGTCCGTGGCGACTCTGGGAGTGGGACTGATTACGGGCGTGCTGCCCGCG
>CAYOPA010000791.1:0-1692 GCA_964405625.1 uncultured Bryobacterales bacterium | reverse complement strand
CAGGCCGTTTGCTAACCTACAGCGCGGCGCAATTGGCGGCGCTGGCCCGCTCAGCCGGCGTTCCCATTCAGATCGGCGTCACGGCGGGCGGCAATGACGGCTCCAAATTCGTCCAACAAGGCGCCGTCAACATCCCGCTGAGTTTCCCGCTGCGCTCTTCGCACACCTCGGCCGAAACCGCCGACCTGCGCGATCTGCGGGCGCTGACGGACCTGATCGAGCTGCTGCTGCGCGACGAGCTCGGCGTACGCTGAGGCAAATCCGTCGCCAGGATCGGTCGAAAGCCTTGCGTCCCGGCGGTTGACGAGGCCGATACACTCCATGTTGGAGATTGATCGTGAGACTCGTCCGGTCCCTGTTGTTGTTCTGCTTGGCGGCCGCCGCCTGGAGCGCCGAGTTCCGCGTTACGGTGGCGGACGAGAACGACGAGCCCACCTGGGCGCGCTTTGAGGTGCGCGGCCCCGACGGACGGATGCACCAGCCGCCCGACGCTCTGCGCGACCGCACGGCGGGCAGCCGCTCCTCGGGCGAGCCCTGGTATGCGGGCTCGTATGTCGGCAAGGGCCCGCAGACGCTGGAGTTGCCACCCGGCGAGTACCGGGTGGTCGTCGAACGCGGCCCGGAGTATCACCGTATTGACGAGCGGGTAACGCTGGGCGCCGAGCCGGTCGAGATGGAGCTCCAACTGGAGCGCTGGATCGACATGAACGAGCTGGGCTTTTACTCCGGCGACTTCCACATCCACCGCCCGATGTACGACGCGGCCGCGCTGCTGGAAGCCGAGGACCTGAACTTCGGCGTCGTCTTCACCATGTGGAACAAGCGCGACGCCTGGGAAGGCCGCCCCTGGCCCAAGAACCCGGTGGAGCGCATCAGCGATCGCCGTCTGTACACCGTGCTCAACGCCGAGGACGAGCGCGGCGGCGGCGCCTGGATGCTGCACATGCTGCGCGACCCCATCAAGCTGGCCGCGCCGGGCCGCTGGTATCCGCCGGGCATCGACTTCATTCGGCAGGCGCAGGCGCAGCGCTATGTACCGACCGGCTTCCCCTGGATCGACCTGGAAAAGCCCTTCTGGCTGGAGGCGCCGGTGGTGATGGCGCTGGCGACGCCGAATTCGATCGGGCTGCTGCACAACCACTTCAACCAGTACGGCGTGAACGACAACGAGGCCTGGGGACGGTCGCGCGACCTGAAGCGCTCCCCAGGCCGCGAGGGCTTCATGGAGGCGAGCCTGGAGATCAACTACCGCTTCTGGAATCTGGGCTTTGAGGTCCCGGCCAGCGCGGGCTCGGCGTCGGGCGTGCTGCCCAACCCCGTCGGCTACAACCGCATTTATGTGGAAATCCCCGAAAAGCTCGACGAGGAGCCGTTCTACCGCAACCTGCGCCAGGGCCGCAGCTTTGTCACCAACGGCCCGATGATCTTCTTCGACGTGGTGGAGCTGCCGGGCCAACGCATCGGCGTCGACCTGGACGTGCGCTCGCGCGACCCGTTGACCAAGGTGGAGCTCGTCGCCAACGGGATTGTCATCGAAACGTTCGCGGCCCCGCCGGGCAAGACCCGCTTTGAAACCGAGGTGTCGCTGCGCGAGGGGACGCATACATGGGTTGCGGCGCGGGCGTTCTCCCAGCATGACTCCACGATCCGCATGGCCCACACGCAGCCGGTGCGGCTGGTGGGGCGCTGGCC
>CAYOPA010000790.1:0-1692 GCA_964405625.1 uncultured Bryobacterales bacterium | reverse complement strand
GCGCATTGCCTCGCCTGAATTGTTCCTAAAGATTGCGTCGTTGCCTCATTACAAATGTTCCCGGGCATTTCCGGGAGCAGGAGGCGCAACCGGTGAGGCGGGTGAGCATGGCAACGCGGGATGAACTTCTGGGTGGGTTGACGGCGCGATACGGTCGGGCGGGCCGTGCGGACAAGGGTCGTATTGTGACTGAGTTCGTGGCGGTGACGGGCTATCATCGCAAGCATGCCGCGCGGCTTCTTCGCGGCGGGGTCAGGTCCGATCGATCGAAGTCTCGGCCTGAGCGGCGGCTCTACGACGATGCTGTCCGCGAGGCGCTGATCGTGCTGTGGGAGGCGTCGGATCGGATCTGCGGCAAACGGTTGAAGCCGCTCATCCCGATGCTGATCGGCGCGATGGAACGCCATGGGCATCTGACCCTTGATCCCGTGGTGCGGGAGCGGCTCGAGGCGATCAGCGCCGCGACGATCGACCGGATGCTCGTGCCGGTGCGCAAACAGGCGGGCGGTCGGGGTCGCCGCCGCACGGCACCGTCGTCGGCGATCCGCCGCGCCGTGCCGATCCGCACCTACGCCGACTGGAACGACCCGCCGCCCGGGTTCTTCGAGGCCGATCTCGTCTCGCACAGCGGTGCGCTGACGAGTGGGAGCTTTGCGCAGACACTGGTGCTCACCGACATCTCGAGCGGCTGGACGGAATGCGCGCCGCTTCTGTTCCGGGAGCAGCAACTGCTGATCGAAGTGCTGAGCGTGCTGCGCGGCATGACGCCCCTGCCGATCCTCGGGTTCGATACCGACAACGATACCGTCTTCATCAACGAGACGGTAAAGTCATGGTGCGAGACATCAGGCGTCGAGTTCACACGGTCACGCCCCTACCGCAAGAACGACCAAGCGCATATCGAGCAGAAGAACGGCGCGGTGGTGCGCCGCATGGCCGGCTACCGCCGCTTCGAGGGCCTCGCGGCCACAGAAGCCCTTGCGAATCTCTACCGGCCCATGCGTCTCTTCGTGAATTTCTTCCAGCCGTCATTCCGGCTCGCCGAGAAAAAGCGGGAAGGTGCGCTGATCCGCAAGCGGTATCACGCGCCGCTGACGCCGCACCAGCGCCTCGTCGCCGATCCGCGCACGCCGCAGGCGCTGAAGGACGCGCTGGACGCGCAGCATGCGACGCTCGATCCCGTGAGCCTGCTCAGGGACATCCGCGCGGCCCAGCACGCCCTCATTCAAATCGCCGATACGGCGCCCGCCACGACGAGCGGCGCGCCACCGCTCGACGCATTCCTCGCGGGCCTCAAAGTCGCCTGGCGCTCAGCTGGCGAAGTGCGGCCGACAGCGCAACCAAAACCTTCCAAGCCGCGCTACCGCACCGTCCCCGATCCTCTGACGGCCGTGACCGACATTCTAAAGGCGTGGTTCGATGCCGATCCCGGCATTACCGGAAGGCAGCTCCTCGATCGTCTACAGGCCGCCCACAGTGGCGGCTATCCGGACAGTCTGGTCCGTACTGTCCAGCGGCGACTGAAGGCGTGGCGTCGCGAACGCGCGAGAGCGCTGGTTATGAACGCGAACGACACACACGGCGCGAACGGAGAGACGGGCGTGGCTGCAGCTTCAAGCGGGTAGGTCCCGGCAACATTCCTGATGAGGCGACAACAAATACCAGGGGAACATGTCCAGGTGAGGCAATACG
>CAYOPA010000789.1:979-1706 GCA_964405625.1 uncultured Bryobacterales bacterium | reverse complement strand
TGGCGCTTTCCGGCAAGCGGACGGCGCGCAGGATATCGACCGGCTTGGACGGGCGGCCTGGCGGCGCCGGCTCGCTCAGTTCAGCAATCCGATCCGCAATCTCCCGTTGCTTGGCGGCTTGTGTCCGTTGTTCTGCCCATTCCTCCAGCGCGCCTGCCTGCTCGAGGACGGGCTGGTTCACCAAACCAAGATCCACTGCCCGCCGCAGACGATGCTCGATCGTGTCCTCTTTCGATTGGTCAGATTGATCCAGAGCCGGGTGGGAGAGCGCGTAAAACGCCTCAGCGGGAAGCCTCGCCTCGGCCGCCAGGGTGTCGGCATTGACGTAATGTTGGATCGCGTTGAGGTCGAGCCCCGTTGCGCCCGCCAGCCAGCGCAGCCTCTCGGGAGACGGCTGCTCAAGTGCTGCGCCGTCGAGCGCAGAACCTAGGCGGCTGGTGACCACTTCATACTCGGTGGGGCCGACTTCCCGATCAAGGCTGATGTTCAGTTGCAACGGCAAACTGGCGCCGGGCAGGATCTCGCTCTGGCCGACCGGCGAAGTCTCGTCGTCGAGCCAGGCCCGCAGACGGAGCTGGAGCGGCAGACGCTCCAGGCTAGTCGCGCGCTGCTTGAGTACCTCGGGATCGATGACGAGGCGATAGTCCCCGGACGCAGTGGTCAGCACCCTGGCGCTGATGGGAACGGCCCTGTCCACTTCATGGTGAAAGGCCTGCACCACAACCTC
>CAYOPA010000789.1:0-969 GCA_964405625.1 uncultured Bryobacterales bacterium | reverse complement strand
CGGACACGAGCAGGGTCGAGAGGGACTGGGACGGGAACACCTGCGCCGCCCGGCGATTGATCACGACTGCCGCCTGACGCAACTGTTCGTCGCGGGTTTGCCCTGTGGCCCATGCCGGCAGCGTCAGCCTCTCGTCACCCCAGGCAGTTTCCAACAGCGCCAGCCAGCGGTCGGTATCCCAGAGCGCCAGGTCAAGCGCGCCGAAGATCACCTCCTCATCCAGTTGGGCGAGCAGCGCCTCGATCAGGGTCGGCTCATAGCCAACCATCTCGCCCGCTTGGGCCAGGAAACGGAACCGGTCGGCGTCCTCCGGCTGAATGTCGAAGTCGTCTGCGAGCCGGCGCCAAAAGTTCGCCAGCGCCGCGCTTTGTTTGTCTTGCCGGGCCGTGAGATAGCCGTGGAAGGCGGCCGCAGGCAACTCAGTCAGCCTGGCGGCACGCTCGGCCATCACGACGCGCGCGATCTCGGCGACGGCGATCCGGCTGGCGCCGGCCAGGAAACGGATCTCCTCGTCGCCCAATTCACCCAACCGTGCGCCATCCAGTAATGGGTCAAGTTGCTGCCGCAGTCGCTCGTAGGGAGAGCGGGGTTCCTCCGCTGCATTGACGCTCAGGTCGACCGTCTGCCTGGCCCCGGTCTGGAAGAAAACAGATGACTCGACCAGCAGTTCATTCGTGCGGTCGAAAGCGCGCACGACCAGATTGGCGCGCGCCTGATCGGTCTGACCCAGCTCTAATGACTCGTAGGTGATGGCGTAGCGCCCGGCAGCATCAGTCAAGACCTCCTGGCCCAGCGGTGTTTCGGTGCGCAGTCGCTTGTGCGCGGCCCGCACGACGTCACCCGCCAAAGGCCGTCCATCCGATTGGCGCACGGAACCGCTGACACTCAAGGCCGGCTCTTCCGGTTCAGCAGGCTCATCCGGTTCTACCGGCGTCGGCAATTCCACTCGCAAGCTGATGGAGGCCCGTT
>CAYOPA010000788.1:0-1709 GCA_964405625.1 uncultured Bryobacterales bacterium | reverse complement strand
TCATGGCTCCACCTTCTCATTCGTTGGAGCCTCCGGTAAACCCGGGGCGGTTCAGTCCCTCGGCTCCGACCTCCCCTTGAGCGGTTTCTCTCGGGTTTGCGGAAGGCGCCCCCGCCTCTCCGCCTTATCACCCGGCTTCGGCACAACGCCGCGGTCAGGTTTTTCTGCGCACCACAACCTCGGCGGCCGTGCTATCGTTTTTCGATATCTGTTTTTGATATCGTTGTTCGATAGGAGCGTTCCGATGGATCAATCCGACACAAGGGATCGGAAACCGTCATTCGACTTTGTCGAGCTCCACATCCTGCATCACGCCTCCGACGGCGAGCTCTACGGGCTATGGATGCTGGAGGAGCTCGCGGAGCACGGTTATAGGCTCAACGCCAGCCAGCTCTATCCGCGCTTCCACCGCCTGGAGGAGCAAGCATTCCTCTGCCGGACGAACCGCAACGTGGACGGCAAAATTCGCAAGTACTACCAGCTCACACCCGCGGGCGCGGCCTACCTTTCCGAGCAGAAGCGGCGCCTGCTGGAGCTCGTCAGCGAAGCGCTGAGCGTGGATGAGCTCACCGAAGCGCTCAACCGCCGCAAACGCCGAGCGGAGGCCAAGCAGGCCGCAACCGTCATCAAAACCGAACGCTGAAACCAATGGCCAGAACCATCCTCAGACTCGTGCGCCTGGCGGCGCTCCCGGCGGCGCTCGCCTTCGGACAGGGACCTCCCGCCGACCCGTTGACCATCCGGGACGCCGTGGAGCTGTCCATGCGCAACTATCCCGCCATCCGGGCTTCGCTGGCGGAGATTGCCGAGGCCGACGAAGAGGCGAACCTAGCCAAGACGGCCTATCTGCCCAGCGCGAATGTCCATTTGGGCGTCAACCGCGCCACACGGAACAACGTCTTCGGCATGATCTTCCCCAACGGGGTGATCCCCCCCATCTCCGGTCCGCCGGTGCAGGAGGACTCCACCGTTACCAGCACGTTCGGCAGCTCGGTGGGCATGCTGTTCTCCTACGAGCCGTTTGATTTCGGCCTGCGACGCGCCAACGTGCAGGTGGCCGAGGCGCTGAAGGCCCGCGCCGCCGCCGGCCGCGAGGTCACTGCGTATCAGGTGGAGATCGCAGCCGCCGACGCCTACCTGCAAGCCGCCGCCACCGAGCGCGCCGTCGGCGCCGCGCAAGCGACTGTCGAGCGGATGCGCATTTTCAGCGAGACCGTTGACGTGCTGGTGAAAGCTGAGCTCCGCCCCGGCGCGGACGCCTCGCGCGCCACTGCCGAGCTCGCGAGGGCGCGCTCCGAGCTTATCCGCGCCGAGGAAGAGGCCGCCAAAGCGTTGGCCACGCTGGCCGAATGGCTGGGCCTCGCCGGCGAGAGCGTCCAAATCCGCACCGCCGCGTTGGGCGGCGATCCGCCCGGCGCCGTCCTGGATCCGAGCTCGCTCGAAGCCCATCCGTTCACCTTGGTCCAACAGGCCGAGATCGACGTGATCGGAGCCCGCCGCTCGGCGCTCGAAAAGGAGTGGCGCCCGAAGTTCCAGCTCCACTCCGCCCTCTTCAGCCGCGGCAGCGGCGCACGGCTCGACGGCTCGTTCCTCGGCGGCGCAAACGGCCTGGCGCCATCGCACGCCAACTGGGGCGTCGGCCTCAATATGGAGTTCGCCTTGATTGACTACAAGGCGCTACGCTCCAAGCGCTCCATTGAGTCCCACCG
>CAYOPA010000787.1:0-1715 GCA_964405625.1 uncultured Bryobacterales bacterium | reverse complement strand
GCAACATGTTCAACCCTTCCAAGTGGTTGTTGTGCTCGGTGTGCATCGACCGGATAAAGCAGAGCTTGTCGACGATCTTGGCCTGGTGGGGCAACGCCTCGGAGACATCCATGCCGCACTCCCCGTATTTCTTAAACGAGAACGGAGACGGCATCAGCGTGTTTTGATTGCCGGGCTGGTGAATCTCGACGCCGTCCGGGTGCGGCTTGCCGGCGTACTTCGCCAGCAGCGGCTTGGGGTCGAATAGATCCATCTGGCTGGGACCGCCGTTCTGGACGAGTTGGATCACGGCTTTGGCTTTTGCCGGGAAGTGCCCGGGCCGGCTGCGGATATCGTTGTAGGTGGGGATGGAGGCCGCGCCCACAGCCTCGCCGCCCAGCAAGTGAGCCAATGCGATCTTGCCGAAGCCCAGTGCGGTCAGCTCCAGCGCCTTACGCCGCGAAATGCCGTCCATCATGCGATTTTTGTCCTCTCGTCCCTAGTTGCGTACGGTATCAGCGCACCCGCCGTCTGTCCATGTTGGCGGCGGCAGCTCACGGCGCCGCCCCCGCGAAAGCCCGCGCGTGGTGAGCGAATCCATGAAATCCAGCGCGCTCGTAGTAGATGTTCTGGTTGTGCGGGACATCCAGCAACATCTCGTACTCGTGCGGAATTCCGAGCCGTTGGAGATGTTTGTGCAGCTCCTCGCCGTCGTCGAGCGAAACGTCGGCCGAGCCGGAGATGAACCGGATCTTCATCCCAACCAAGCGCTCCAGGTTGGCCGGCGCCAAGCGAAAAACATCGTCTTCAGCCGAGTACCACTGGCTGAGCTTGGCGATCCACTCGCGCTGGGCGACGGGGATGCCGGGGAAGTATCCATCGGCGGGCAGCGGCCGGTACGAGCCGGCGTAGGCGACCACGCTCACGAACAGCTCCGGGTGCTTAAAGGCCAGCTTCAGCGAGCCGTTGCCGCCCATGGACATGCCCTCCAAGGCACGCCCCTCACGCTCGGCGATGGTGCGAAAGCTGTGATCGACATGCGGGATCAGCTCACGGATAATCATCGTCTCGATCCGTACGTTCTGCTCCGCCCAGTCGCGGTACTCCGAGCGCTTGCCGCCGTTGGGAAAAACCACGATAACCGGCGGCAGCGCGCCCGTCTCGATGGCGCGATGGTAGTCGCGCGCCACTCGAATACCGGAGGACTCGTCGCCGCCGGCCCCGTGCAGCCAGTAGATCACCGGGAAACGCCGCTGCGGGTCCGCCTCGTAGGCGGTCGGCAAGTAGACGTTGAAGCCGACATCGCGCCCCATCGACGGACTCGCCAGGATGTGATGAGCCACGCGCTCCGGCGTCTCCTGCGGGGGATTCACCCACGTAACGCTGAACTCCAGCGGCATCCGCTGCGCGGTCAGCGGCAGCGCCAGCAGCAGAGCCGCGATCCCATTGCGGAGGCGGATCACGAGTAGAGGAACTCCAGCGGCTGGGCGCCATCGGCCGCCAGCTTCGTCGGGCGGCCCAGAGGATTGACGTATTCCTTGGTGTAGTCCACGCCAAGCTTGTGAAGAATCGTCGCCATCAGGTCATGCACCTCGACCGGGTCGCTCTTGACGTAGGCGCCGTCTTGATCCGATTCTCCCCAAACCAAGCCTCCGGGCACTCCGGCGCCAGCCAGGCAAAGCGAGAACACGTTGGCCCAGTGGTCGCGGCCCACGTTCGTGTTGATCTCCGGAGTC
>CAYOPA010000786.1:0-1719 GCA_964405625.1 uncultured Bryobacterales bacterium | reverse complement strand
GACGAGCTGCGCGTCCGGCTGGCGCGCAAGCCCGGAGGCGCCGCATAAGCTCCGGCTCCAAGCGAACCGCGCCTCTTCGAGTAGGGTTCACACCCTCCGCCCTGGGGAGGCAAAAGCGCCTTCGTCGAGCAATCGCTCGTTGATGCGTCCGGCGCAGGGCGCCCGCGGCACGCTCTTGTCCAGATCCAGGGCTAGCGAGGCCGCCGAATTCTTCTTGAAAGATACCTTGTCTGTCATGTTTTGCCGGGGCGGGCAGGCCAATATCCTGTTTGTCGATCGACAATATTGCTATTAAAGCGTTGAAAACTCGGCGGTTACCGTCTTTACCTAGTCTGAGTTCCATGTCAGACTGGGCGGATATGGCCTCCTCTCAACTGGAACGCCGGGTCCTTGTCGCCCAGCCTGAGAACAGCGAGACCCCACTGGGCGAGCTGCGCAGTTGGGTGACGCCGAGCCGCCTCTTCTTCGTCCGCAACCACTTCGACACACCGCTGATCGAACGGGACGCTTGGCGGATGCGGGTGAGCGGGCGAGTCGAGCGCGAGCTGGAGTTGGACTGGGCCTCGATCGAACGGCTGCCGATGCGCAGCGTATTCGCCACCATGGAGTGCGCCGGCAACGGCCGCTCGTTCCTGGACCAGGAGACGCACGGGGTGCAGTGGGGGGCCGGTGCGATCGGGCACGCCGAGTGGACCGGGGCGCCGCTACGGCTGGTCCTGGAGCAGGCGGGGGTGACCGACGCCGCCCGCGAGGTCGTCTTCACCGGCCATGACCGGGGGGTGGAGCCGGATCACCCTCAAACCATGGCCTTTGCGCGCAGCCTGCCGCTCGAAAAAGCTCTCGACGACGACACCTTGCTGGCCGTGGCCATGAACGGCGAGCCGCTGACGCCGGAGCACGGCTTTCCGGTGCGCTTGATCGCGCCAGGCTGGTACGGCGTGGCTTCGGTGAAGTGGCTGGAGCGCATCCACGTCACGGAGAAGGCGTTTCACGGCTACTATCAGTCGGTGAAATATACCGTCGCGCGGCGCACGGGCCGCGGCTTGGCGACGGAGATCGTGGCCGAGATGCAGCCCAAGTCCGAAATTCTGCGGCCCCAGCCGGGCGAGCAGTGCGGGTTGGGGCTGAACCGGATCGTCGGCGTCGCCTGGGCCGGGCCGGACGCGGTGGCCGCGGTGGAGATTTCCACCGACGGCGGGCGCAATTGGACCCAGGCGGAGCTGACGGGCATCAGCGCGCCGTATTCCTGGACGCTGTGGCAGTACTCCTGGCGGCCGGAGCAGCCCGGCCCGTGTCGGCTGTTGTCGCGGGCGGTCTCCTCGGCGGGGCGCGTGCAGCCAGTGCGGCACGACCCGCTGTACCGGGGCTACCTGATCCACCATTCGCGGCCGGTGGAGGTTGAGGTGTCGCCAACCTGGGGCGCCGAGGCTGTGGATTATTCGCGCGGGGCGGCGAAGAAGGCGTTCGACGAGGCGGCCCGGCAGCGCTCCGAGTTGAAGCTCGACGTGGAGATGAAGGTCGGCGGCGGCGCCGGCATTTAGAACCGTGGCGCACGGCTTTGCCGTGTAGGCGGGCCTTTGGCCCGCACCCCGGGCCCAGTGCCTCGACCTGGGGGTCGAGGCGGTAGGCGTGGGCGTCATGCGCCAGTGTGCCCGGCATGGGCTGGATGAAAGGATCCCATCGGGACCGATGGAGGGAACCGTGGCAAGGAGCAAGGTG
>CAYOPA010000785.1:0-1732 GCA_964405625.1 uncultured Bryobacterales bacterium | reverse complement strand
GGCTCCTGTACCAGGACCTGATCAAACAGAAACGGGTCCTGCCGAAGCGGCGACTGCCGCCGGTGCTGCCCATCGTGCTGTACAATGGCGAGGGACGGTGGACGGCCAAGACTAATGTGGCCGATCTCATTCCCAAAGCGCCGGGGCTGCTGGCGCGGTACCTGCCCCAGATGGAATACCTGCCGATCGACGAGCACCGCTACGACCTCGCCGAGCTGGCGGCGATGAAGAACCTGGTGGCGGCGGCGATCCGCTTCGAGCGTCCGGACCGCGCGGCGGCGCTCGTGGCCTTGATCGACGTGCTGAATCAATGGTTGGAGGGCCACCCCGAACTCAAGCGGATTTTCGCGCTGTGGATTCGGGCGATGGTGGTGCGGCACAGCCGGAATCGGCTGGTGTTGCCGAAGGTTCGCGACTTGCAGGAGCTGAAAATGACTCTCACTGATCGGTTCGATACTTGGGCTCGCGAGTACGAGCGGAAGGGCATCGAGAAGGGCGAGGCCCTGTTGTTGCAGCGGCAGTTGGTGCGGCGGTTCGGCCCGCTGCCGAGCGGCGTGGTGGCCCAACTGGGCTCCGCGACCACGGCCCAGCTCGAGCGCTGGGGCGACCGGGTGCTGGACGCCGCCAGCCTGGACGAGGTCTTCCGTCCCTGAGCGACTGTCCGGCGGGATTCTCCTCAGTGGTGTGCCTGGGCGGCTCACAACGGGGAGTTTCCGCGATGGATTCCCTGAATCCGGGCCTGGCGCGAGGATCGGGGGTTGCCGGACGCCGAAGTGGCCGCAAGGATTCACCGGTCGCCAGCCGCCTTCGCCGAACTGGAAGCCCCGGACGCCCAGCTCGGCCCATCCATCCTCCGCCCGATCACCGCGGCGCTGGGATGGTCCCTCGAACAACTCGATTTCTGAAGGAACCGCCCGCTCGTGCCGCGGCCGTTGCCTCAGTCCGGCCAGTAATCCTCAGCCAGCGTTTGCTCGACGGTGAAGGGGCAGACTACGGGAAACGCGGTTTCTTCCAAAGGCGTTTCCTGGGTAGCCCTTAACACCGCATACCGATACGCCGTGGCCTGACTGGCTGCGAGATGCGGCTGCAAGCTGGGATTCTCCGCCAAGTGTTCGCGGAGGCGGAGGCGTTGTTCCTTGATCGTCGCGCGCCAGCTTTTGCCGCGCCGCTCCGGCTGGTAGCGCCACTCGAGCAAATGGGCTAATAACACCGCCAAGCGGTTGACCAATTCCTGCCGTTCGCTCCGGCCCATGCTCTCCAGCTCCTCAGCCACATGCTCCAGATCGACTTCCGCCAGTCGCCCCTGGCGGATTAGCGCGGCGTTCTTCAAAGTCCAGGCATACAGATCGTGCTCGTACAACTCCGCTACCGCCTTCATGTTTCATCTCCTCATCGATCGCCGGGATCGCCGGCTTCAGCGGTTCAGGATCAGCCCCCAGCACCCTCGGTTGCGGTTTTAGGGGTGAATTGGGCATCCAGGTACGCCCCCAGCACCGCATCGATGTCGCTTTCCCAACCGGGCGCGGCGATCCCCGCCTCCTCCAGCCACCGGCGCGTCGCCGCATTCTCAAACCGCTGCTCCGACGCCAGATACTCCAAAAACACCGGCAACGTCCCCGCCGCCCGGCGGGTCTCCGCGGCCATGAACCGGCTCGCCAGATGCAATATTCCGCTGAATGCTCGGTCGGCAGACTGATGCAGGGCGGAACCTTCACCCCCCGCGCCGCGAACA
>CAYOPA010000784.1:0-1732 GCA_964405625.1 uncultured Bryobacterales bacterium | reverse complement strand
GAACGCTGTAGCGTAACACAGCGACCGTCGCGCGGAGCTACGATTGAAAGATGCTGGAACGTTTTAATCAGCTGTTTCAGTTTGAGCTCTGGGCCAACCGCCGCGCGCTGGCTTCGATCGAGGCGGCGACGGAGCGCGGACAGTCCTTGCGGCTGATGGGGCACATTTTGGCCGCGCAGCAGACTTGGCTGATCCGGTTGCGCGGCGGCGACTCGAGCGTCGTCGTGCTGTGGCCGGCG
The DNA here is from genome assembly GCA_964405625.1 of uncultured Bryobacterales bacterium. Classification (GTDB taxonomy): domain Bacteria; phylum Acidobacteriota; class Terriglobia; order Bryobacterales; family UBA6623; genus RI-231. The sequence goes on along the minus strand of CAYOPA010000784.1, from coordinate 1,493 downwards.
CGAACGGTCCAGGAGTGCAAGGACAAGTTGAAGCGCTTGGCCGGCGAGATCGACACGTACTTGCAAGGGCTGCAACCGGCTGACCTGGAGAGCGAGATCGTTTACTCCAACCAAACGGGCAAGCAGTTCCACAACACCCCGCTCGACATCCTCACGCATCTCGGCCTGCATTCCCAGCACCACCGCGGTCAGATCGCCTTGCAACTCCGGCAGCTTGGCCAGCAGCCGGCGGTGACGGACTTTATTGCGTTTTGCCGCGAGCGGTAAGCGACGGCTGTCAAGAAACGGTAACAGGGCTGCCGTAGGCTGACGGCTTGGGGTTGTCCCCTGGGCTGGGCTTGATGGATCTGTTTTCCATGGCGATGGGCGTGATCGCCGGGTTGGTCCTATTCCTGCTTGGGATCGAGCACTTGGCCGAGGCGTTCGGGTCTCTGGCGGCGGATCGCGTGCGCACGATGGTCTCCCGACTGACCGTCAGCCCGTTGGCCGGCGTCGGGACCGGGGCGGTCGCCTGCACGATTCTGGATTCCTCGTCGGTCACGATCGTGATGGTGATCGCCATGATCGAGGGCGGCTTGATGAGCTTCACCCAGGCGCTCGGGGTAGTGATGGGAGCCAATATCGGCACTACCGCGGGAAGCCAGATCATCGCCTTCCAGGTGCATGAGTATGCGCCCATCGCCCTGCTGGCCGGCTTGCTGCTGAAGCTGGGCGGCCGCTCGCAGCGGCAACGTCAAATCGGCGGGGTGTTGTTGGGATTCGGGCTGTTGTTTTTTGGCCTGGAGCACTTGGGCGGCGCCGTGCGGCCGATTCGCAACGATCCGGCCTGGATGGCATGGCTTGCCGGGCTGGGAGAGGTTCCCATCAAAGGCGCCATGGCAGGCTGTATTTTCACGTTGATTATTCAGTCATCGTCGGCCACGGTGGGCATGGCGATCGTGCTGGCGGCGGAGTCCTTGATCCCGCTTTCGGCGGGCGTGGCGATCATGCTGGGCGCCGAGATCGGCACCACGGGCACGGCGATCCTGGCGACGCTGGGCCGCTCGCGGCCGGCCGTGCGGACCGCGCTGTTCCACCTGTTCTTTAACGTCTCGACCGTCATCTTGGGGCTGGTGTTCGTGGAGCAACTGACAGGCTTTGCGAGCTGGTTAACGCCCGGCGGCTCCACGGCGCGGCACGTGGCGAACGCCCACGTCGCGTTCAACGTGCTGGGCTTGCTGCTGTTCCTGCCGCTCGTCGGGTTGGCCGCCAAGGCGCTGTATAGGCTGGTTCCGCCCGGAGCCAATGAAGTCCGCCCAGCCACGTAGTGGTCTGTCTCTGATGTCCGTGTCCAATGAGCGAACGAGCCGGGCCCGAGGCCGTAAAGCATGCAAGGCTTTTCGCGTCAAAGACGCGTGGTCGGCGGTAGCCCCGGGTTTCAGCCCGGTGGACTGGAGTTTCTACATTCTGTCTGACTGGCGCCGGCGGCGGGTGGCGCGGCCTTTGTGGCGCGC
>CAYOPA010000783.1:0-1733 GCA_964405625.1 uncultured Bryobacterales bacterium | reverse complement strand
CTGCGTGTTCGGGCCGCCGGCCTGGTCGGGGAAGCTCAGCGAATTCTGCACGTTCAGGCAGGCGCCGTTGGACCAGATTACGCGGGCGTCGGTCCACAGGTAGCCTTCGACGCCGTTCGGGAACTTGTCCTTCACACCGTAGACGCTCACCTCCACCGGCAGCAGCCCGGTCAGGAAGTGGACCAGATCGACGTAGTGGCAGCCGATGTAGACAAAACTGTCCGTCTGGTCGCACGAGAACCAGTTTTGGAAGTTGGAATGGCGGTAGTACCACTTCTCCATCAGCACGGCGTGGCCCAGGCGGAGCTCGCCGAACATTCCCTGCTTGGCGCGGGAGCGGGCCAGCAACGAGCGCGGGTCAAACCGTTTGTGATACTCCACGCCCACGAACAGGCCGCGCTTTTCGGCCTCGCGCTCGATCTCCAGCGAGTGCTCCACGTCCAGCACCAGCGGCTTGACGCAAACCACGTGCTGGTCGGCGCGCAGGGCGTCCATCACGATCGGGTAGTGCGTCTGGTCCGGCGTGGCGACGATGACCACGGAGCGCGGCGGCAGCTCGGCCAGCGCTTGCTTGTACAGGTCCGGCTGACGTACGGCTGAATCGTCTTGCTTGTAGTCGGGCAGCGGCCGAAAGGAGCGGTCCGGGAAGGCGCGCAGCAGCGCCGGCGCCTCCGCAAGGGCCTTGACGGTCCGGCCGTGCTGGGCGCAGACTGTGATCGGGCCCAGTCGCCCTTCTCGCTGCATTTGGTAGAGCGTGGGGAGGATTTGATCGTGGGCGATCATGCCGCCGCCGATCAACAGAGTCGGTGTCTCATTCATCTCGACTTTCCATCGTAACCGCTGAGGGAACATGTCGGGTTTTGGAGTCGTAATGCGTACTGTATAGAGAAGGACCGAGGACCGTATGCGATCTCTGACAGCGCTGTTCGCTTTCGCAGTCTCCGCGGCCGCCTCGCCGACGTTTCATGGCGACGTGGCGGCGATCATCTACAACAACTGCACCTCCTGCCACCGACCGGGGCAGGCCGGGCCGTTCCCGCTCACCAACTATGAGGAAGTCAGCAAGCGCGGCCCCTTCCTGGCGGCCGTGACCCAGGCGCGCATTATGCCGCCGTGGCACGCCGAGCCGGCCGACGTTGCGTTCGCCAACGACCGTCGCCTGACCTCCGAGCAGATCGCGACGCTCGGGGCCTGGGTCGAGGCCGGGATGCCCGAGGGCGACCCCGCCGATTCCCCCGCCCCGCCCCGATTCGCTGAAGGCTGGGAGCTTGGCGAGCCGGACCTGATCGCCCGCATGAAGGAACCGTTCGAGGTTCCCGCCGAAGGGCCGGATATTTACAAATATTTCTTGCTCGACTTGGATCTCGACGAGCCGAAGTGGGTGCGGGCGATTGAGTTTCAGCCCGGCGCCAGAACGGTCGTGCATCACATTCTGGGATTCCTGGTAGACGGCGAAACGGCCGCCAAGACCGACCCGAAGAAGCTGGGGAGCTTGGCCGCCGACCGCAACCGCATCCTGACCTGGGCGATCGGCACGGATCCCCGGGTGCTTCCTGCCGGCGTGGGCGTCCGCCTGGAACCGGGCATGAAGCTACTGATCCAGACGCACTTCCATCCCACCGGCAAAGCTGAGCAAGAGATGTCGCGCATCGGCTTGTTCTTCACCGACGAGCCGGAGCTGCGGACGACGACCGAGATCCAGATTCCGCCGCACTTCGGCGAGTGGTCGGGCA
>CAYOPA010000782.1:0-1738 GCA_964405625.1 uncultured Bryobacterales bacterium | reverse complement strand
GAGCCTGAGCCTATGCCTGAGCCTCTGCCTACGAGCGAAGCGAGTTTCAAGCTAGTTTTGCCACCGGCGTCGGCGCCGGATCATTCAGGAGGAAACTTTTCCTTGGTCAGGAGCCGGGGTAGAGGGTGCGTGAAGGAGGCCGCAGCAGCTACGATCCCACACGCACTGATGCAAGCGATGCTCCAGAGCTAGTTTGATCCCGAGCGGGCGATCATTCATTGGCGAGCCCAGACAGGGACTCCCCGAGGTCAGAATCCGAACGCACGCCAACTCGGGCTGCGGCCTCCTCACTACTACGAGGAAGGAGAAGTAGCATGAAGAGAGGCGGTCGAGCGAGACGTAAGACAGGCGAGGGGCTAAGAAGGATTCGAGCGAACGTGGCAGGGGTCGACCTGGGGTCGAGGGAGCATTGGGTGTGCGGTCCGGAGCGCGACGACGGCAAAGCGAACGTACGAACGTTCCGAACCACCACAGTGCAGTTGCAGGAGATGGTGAACTGGCTCGAGGAAGAGGGGGTGGAGTCGGTCGCCATGGAGAGCACGAGCGTGTACTGGATTCCGCTCTACGAGATGCTGGAGGTCAAAGGGATCGAGGTGATTCTGATCAATGCGAGCCACTACAGCAACGTGGCCGGTCGCAAGAGCGACATGATCGACTGCCAGTGGCTTCAGACCCTGCACAGCTGTGGTCTGCTCAAGGGTTCGTTTCGGCCCAATGAATCGATCTGCCGGCTACGCGCCCTGCAGCGCGAGCGTGCAAACCTCGTCGCGGAATGCACGCGAATCGTGCAAAGGCTGCAGAAATCACTCGACCAGATGAACGTGCAGATCCACCACGCGGTGACCGATTTGACCGGGAAGACTGGCATGTCGATCCTGCGAGCGATTGTCGATGGCGAGCGCGATCCGCTACGGTTGGCGAGCCTTCGCGACAAACGCTGCAAGAAGTCTGAAGCCCAGATCGCCGAGCATCTGACTGGCAACTGGCGCGAAGAGCACCTGTTCAACTTAAAGATGGGAGTACGTCGCTACGACGAGATCAACGCGGTCATCGCCGAGTACGATACGCAACTCGGCCTCTGGTTCGAAGCGCTCGTGCCCCCTGAACGACGTGAGCAGTCCGCGCCAACTCATCCCAACCCAGGCAAGGAGAAGGCCATTCGCGCGCGCGGTGAAGGCGACAAACGCAACGCCCTATGGCGCTTCGCCGGGGTCGACCTGACCCGAATCGACGGCATTAGCGCTCCTGCTGCAGGAATCCTCTTGACCGAAATCGGCCTAGACCTTGCGAGCTTCCCGAACGAGCACAAATTCGCTTCCTGGCTGCGCCTGACGCCGAGAACATCCACCTCTGCCGGAAAGCCGCTCCGAAAACGCGTAAATGGCACGGGTGCCACCCGTGTCGCGGGCGTCCTGCGTATGGCCGCCCTTTCGCTGACTCATTCCAATACCGCCTTGGGCGCGTCCTACCGTCGTCTCGCTCGCCGCAAGGCCGGCTCTGTGGCCCTATTCGCCACTGCCCGCAAACTCGCCCATCTCGTCTTCCGAGCCCTACGTTTCGGCCACCAGTATGTCGACCAAGGCGCTGCCGCGTATGAAGCCCGCTTTCAACTCCGCCAACTCCGCCATCTCACCCAAACCGCCCAACAACTCGGCTACCGCCTGGTGCCTGCCACCGAGGCAGCTTAAGTTTCAGGTCAGCTTTCAGTTGTTGGTGGCTCGTCAGGCTGCGCGGGGGG
>CAYOPA010000781.1:0-1745 GCA_964405625.1 uncultured Bryobacterales bacterium | reverse complement strand
AACCCGCCCGCTGTAGCCCGGCGTTACAGCCCAATTATTGGCGTGGATGCGCCAGTGGGAGCGCGGTTGTTCCACGTGAAACGTATACACGAGGGCCTCGCGGTTGCGGATGGTCTCCTCGCCGGCGCTGCGGAATTTCGCTTTCGTTTCAGGCGCGAAAAGGTTCCACAGGACCGTGCCGTATTCGCCGGACGAGCGCGTGCCGACGATGTCCATCATGCGGCCGTTATAGGGCTCACCGCCGATTTTGATGTTCTGGTAGGTCTCCTGATCGTCAATGACCAGCACCTCGGCCTCGACGGGCTCGTCCTCGTCCCACTTTTTGCCGAGATTCGGGCTGCGGGCGCGCTCCATGAGCTGGGTGCAGATGAAGTTGGGCAGGGTGTGGCTGAACTCTTGATTGGCTTCCATCGCCCGTGCGATGACCGGGTCGGGATGCAGCCGCGGGGCGGGACGCGAAGAAGCTTCTCGCGGGGGATCGTCGTCCACATCCTCGTCAATCAGCGGCGGATCCGGGAAGCCCCCGACGGGCGGCTCCACCGGAAACGGCCGGTCTGTATGCCGCTCGCGATCGGCGTTGACTCCCGCGGAGCGGCGGCGCAGCACGGGAGGGCCGGGATCATTGGGATCGGCTGCGGGACGGGTGTCCGGGACGTGGGTCTCAGGAGCGCGGGCCTCCGGTTGCGCTTCGGCTGAGCCCGAGCGTTCCAGGCGGGGAGGCTGTTCGTCGTCGTCCGGAATGACGATCACCTCGGGGCTGGGGGCCGGAGGCCGAGCGCGCCGGTTGATGTCGATCGGCCCGGTCGTCTGCGCCGCCGAGGTCAACGCAAGCAGCAACAGTCCGAGAAGCGCGCGCATCGCACTCAGAGACGCTCGGCGCCGGCATAAGGTTTCCAATGACTTAGTCGCTCACGGCTACGCCGATGGGCGTCTGCTCCACGATGTGAATGCCAAACCCTTCCAGCCCGACGACCTTACGCGGGCGGTTGGTCAGCAGCCGGATCGAGTGCAGCCCCAACTCGGCCAGAATCTGCGCGCCGATGCCCGCCCGATACTGCAACGATTCGGCGCCGCCGTCGCTCTGTGGCCGCACGGCGGACTGCTCATTCAGGATAATGCGGCCACCTTCAACCTCATACCCGGCCGCGCCCTGATAAAGATAGACGACCACCCCGCGTCCTTCCTCGGCGATCCGCGCCAGCGAGCCCTCCAGCAATTCGCGCGACGGGACCTCTCCGGCCCCAAAGACATCGCCCAGCAGGTTGGCGGCGTGCATCCGGACCAGCGGCGGCGGCTCCCCCAAAACGTCGCCCATCACCAGCGCCAGATGCGTGTGAGAGTCGATGGCGCTGCGGTAGGCGACGGTCCGAAACTCGCCCCAAGGGGTCTGGACTAAGCCTTCGCCGTACGCTTCCACGTAGCGTTCATGGGCGAGCCTGTAGCGGATCAAGCTGGCCACGGAGATCATCTTCAGGTCATGCCGCTCGCAAAACTCGAGCAGGTCCGGGACGCGCGCCATCGTCCCGTCGTCTTTCATGATTTCGCAGATCACGCCCGCCGGGACAAGCCCGGCCAGCCGCGCCAAGTCGACCGCCGCCTCAGTCTGCCCCGCCCGGACCAACACGCCCCCGGTTTGGGCTCGCAGCGGCGGGATGTGGCCCGGGCGCGCGAGATCTTCCGGCCCGGCGGAGGGATCAATGGAAACCCGGATGGTATGGGCGCGGTCGGACGCCGAAATGCCGGTG
>CAYOPA010000780.1:0-1745 GCA_964405625.1 uncultured Bryobacterales bacterium | reverse complement strand
CCCGTTTTCCGTGCTGGCCACATTGGTCTGAATCACAATGGCGAACGTGGTCCCAAGGGCGTCGGCGCTGAAACCGTCGCCGGAAAGGCCCTCGAAAAGGATGCGCTGCCCGCTTCGCTTGAGCTCGGCGAAGACTTGCCGCTTAGGGGCGATGATACCTCCGCTGGCAAGGGAATTTCCGAAGAACGTCGGCGGATGTCGCAGCAAAAATCCGCTCACTGTCAGGTCGCTGATTACCGGCGCACTGCTCGGCAGGCGCCCGAAGATCGCCAGGCTTGGCGTCTCGGCGTAGACGTTAAGCAACTGCGTGTTTTGGGCCTCGTCAATCAAGATTGGCTGCGTGGTCGCAACGCGATTGACGGAGCTATCCGTGTGTGCTCGACCAGTGACGGGGTTCGTGATCCGGTAGTTGTTCGACCTGATAGAAACACCGGCCAGAATGAGCCCGGAAGCGCGGGCGGCGGCGATGACAGTCTCGGCCCGGTATGGCAATTCGCCAATGTCGATGCCCACGCGGTCGAGCGTGATATTCTGCGAGTCGGTCAGGCTGAATATCGAGGGCAGCATCCGGATTTCCTTGGCGATGTGCCCGGAGATGTCTCCCACGTTGCCCGTCCAGTCCGGCGTGAAGGCTTCGACGCCGTTGTGGCAGCGGAGAAGCTGGATCGTGGTGGCGCTTGGAAAGGTCACGATGCAGCCGAGCCGGTCGTAAGGGGCGTCGTCGAGGCCCGCGATCTCGAACAGCAGCAGCGTGTAGACCTGACGGATAGTACCGCCAGAGCAGGAATCCGGGCCGTTTTCCAGGCCGAAAGTTCCCGCCGCTCGGTTCGTGCCGGCGTTCGAGCCCGCGAACAGGCCGTTGCATCCGGTCCCGGTCGAGCCCGCGATTAGGTACGTTGCCGGGTATCCCCCGCTGGAATAGATCGTATGCGGTCCGGTCAACGTCACGGCTCCAGACGTGATCGTATCGATGGTGTATTCCCAGCCATCGAGAAGCAGGTGATCCCTCGGCGTCGTCAGCACCGGCTGCTCGGCCTTGGTGGCCGTGAACGGGTGCGATCTGGGCCAATACACCACGCCCGTTCCGCTGGAGCCCCCCGAGCTGATGTTCGTGGGCGTGCGCCAGTTCGTATCGCTTCCGTTTCGCGCCCAAAGCGACGCCCCGGAAACGCCGTTCGTGTTGTAGCCGAGCCGGTGGTAGCCGTTTTCGGCGGAGGCAACCCGGACGCCGAACTTGTCGCCCCAGACCGCCGACGTGATGCCAGGGGATTCTAGGATTAGCTGGGTGTGGCCGTCCGTGAGATTCAGCGATTCGATCGCCACGCTTGGCACGTCCACGTCGGCGTGCGGGGGCGGTCCCAGCAGGATCGACTGAAATCGCACGCGCACGGCGGTCGAGCCAGAGATGAGCGATTGCGCCATTGGCTTCGTTGGGTCCCAATGGATTCGCGCTACTCCCGCATCCCAGTCGATGCGACCGCCCGGCATTGGCGCGGCGTCAGGGTCCGGCGTATCGCTCATGATCACGATCTCGCTGTTGGGTTTGCCCGCGTCGATCGTAGGAATCGAGATCGTGGTCTCGTGGCAAACCGACTGCGGCGGGACGTAGACCGCGCTCACAAGCCCATCGGCTCCGGCGTCGATCTCGGCAACCGCCGCCGTCACTGCGGCCTGAAGCGAGCCAGCGTCGCAGACTCCATCGGTCACGTCCACGGTGAATGTCGAGCCCGTAACAGTCGGCGGCG
>CAYOPA010000779.1:0-1748 GCA_964405625.1 uncultured Bryobacterales bacterium | reverse complement strand
GCTGCCCTCATCCCTTTGACGCGCGCACCAGCCGGATCAGGTTCACCTCCGGTGGTAAGATCCCATCCCTGGACGGCGGCGACCGGAAACTCGTCTGGGTTGTTTGATAGCAGCAGGTTGAAGCTTCCGGGGGCCGCTGCAGACGCAGCGCTCGTTCCAGGTAGCGGACTCGAGAAGCCTGATAGTCGACGCCCCCCTACGTTCAGCACGTCGTCTCCGAAACGAAGCGCCAATGACTGCTGGCAAAGCACGCGAATCCCCAGCGATTCAGCGCGCCGCGCCGCATGCACCTCGCAGCGCGAGCGGGTCGGTCGGCGAGGAAATGAGATCGCCAGTCAACAAACCGATGTGGGCGCGACACTCGTTGGCCAGTCCGATGGTTTGTTCCAGCTCGCGCCCCGAAGAAGGCGCGGCAGCGAATATCGCTGAGCTGAACGATCCGAATCGAGTCCAGCCCCTCGGACAGATCGGAGACCGCGATTTCGGTCTCCGCCAACTCGATCCGGTTTCGTTCGACGAACGCGCCGTAGCCCAGCGTGGCCGCCGGATCCAGCGCCGCCAGGCATTGGCGCTTCCGCGCGTCGAGCGGAAGCTGCGGCAACAGCCACAGCGATAGCAGGCAACCGACCGTAAAGATCCAATAAAGTAGCCCGATGGCCGCCATCCATTCCGTTTGTAAAACCGACAATAACCACTAAGCCGTGCTGAGCGCCGGCGAGTGGAATGTCATGCCGATCAAGGCGGCGTTCAGCGTGATCACCACTACCGCGATCACTTTCCGCTGCGAGCCGGTGCAGAACGAGGAACGCACGACCTGCGGCCCCAGCGCCAAACTCGCCGACTGAGCGAGAAATGCAACGGCGTATCCTGGCGCCTGGCTCCATTCAAAAGTCATCGCAGCATCCCCTCCGTCTACCCGTCCCTGGACGCTTCCTCCCTCACGCTGGTGAAGCGTTGCATGTGTTCGGTCACTTGCCCTTGCGTCTGGGAAAGACCAAAGAGCCGGCCGAAGGCTTCAATCGAGGCGAGCTTTGCCACGAAGTAGGGAGGACAGGAACTCAGCATGTACTCCTCGGCTTGCTCGGAGACGCCGAGCGCCTCGTCCAGAAACCCGCCCCGAAAGAAACCCTTGCTCAAACGGAGATATTGGTGGCCGTAGAGCGGAAATCCCAATTTGGGCTTATCGACGAGTCGAACGGGAAGCTTCCGGCGCGCCGCCTCGCGCACGATCCATTTGTCGACCTGAAACGGGTGTTTGACATTCCTGAATTTCCAGGAACGTCCGATCTTGAATCGCACCGGAAGGTTAACCGCGAAACGGACCATCTGCTCGTCGAGAAACGGGAAGCGCGATTCGATGCTCCCGAGCATCCCCATCCGGTCGTTGCGATGCAACAGGCTGTGCAGGCTGGACCGAAACATCTGGATCGTCAGGTACTGCTCGTCGGCCTTCTTCTTCGGAAGGAAGGAGTAGCTGCCCGCCCCATCGCGGTCGATAAACTCCCGCTCGAACTGGCGAACGAACCGCCACAGGAACGTCTCCAATTTCTGGCTCGGCTCGGGAAAGAGATATGATCGCAGCTTCGGCGCGACTCCGTACAGCGCAATTAAGGCGTTCACCGGCATCGCCGCCCACGGCTTCCAGCGTCGCGCCAGTAGCTTGGGATAGCCGAGAAAAAGCTCGTCGGAGCCTTCTCCGGTGAGCACCGCCTTCACGCCGTGGTCCCGGGCCAAACAGGAAACGTAGG
>CAYOPA010000778.1:835-1756 GCA_964405625.1 uncultured Bryobacterales bacterium | reverse complement strand
ACCGTGATCTGATGAAGGCGCTGTTGAAGGAGGCGCTTCAGGAAGTTCTGGAAGGCGAGATGACCGAGTTACTCGGGGCGGCGCCGAGCGAGCGAACCGAAGGGCGTAGTGGATACCGGGCGGGGTATTACTCGCGAGGTCTGGTGACGCGGATTGGCAAGTTGGAGCTGCGGGTGCCGCGGGATCGCCAGGGCGAGTTCTCGACCGCCTTGTTCGAACGCTATGCGCGCAGTGAGAAGGCGCTGGTGGCGGCATTGGCGGAGATGTACGTGCAGGGAGTGTCGACTCGGAAGGTCAAGGCGATCACCGAGGAGCTCTGCGGTCACAGCTTCTCCGCTTCGACTATTTCCAGTATCAACAAAGGGTTAGATGCGGCCTTGGATCGCTTTGCCAAGCGTCGGCTCGACGAGCCTTACCCCTATCTGATCCTCGACGCCCGCTACGAGAAGGTTCGCGAGGGTGGCGTGATTCAGCCGCTGGCGGTGTTGGTCGCGATTGGGATCAACTGGGAAGGACAGCGCCAGATTCTGGCCGTGGAGACGGCGAACCGGGAGAGCCAGAGCAGTTGGAAGGAGTTCCTGCTGCGGTTGAAGGAGCGGGGCTTGAGCGGCGTTGAGTTCGTGGTCTCGGACGACCACTCGGGGCTGAAGAAGGCGATCAGCGAGGTACTGACTGACGCAGCATGGCAGCGTTGCTACGTGCACTTTCTGCGCAACGCCCTGGACTATCTGCCGCGTAAGGCCGACGACGACTGCTTGCAGGAACTGCGCTGGATCTACGACCGGCGCGATCTGCAGGAAGCGCACCGGGACCTGGCGGCATGGATCGGCAAGTGGCAGGGCAAGTATCCGAAGCTGGTGGACTGGGTGGAGTCGAACATCGGTGAGACGCTGAGCTTCTACCGGCTGCCGCGGACCCATC
>CAYOPA010000778.1:0-825 GCA_964405625.1 uncultured Bryobacterales bacterium | reverse complement strand
CGAACATGCTCGAACGGCTGAACGAGGAGATCAAACGGCGCACGCGAGTCGTGCGGATCTTCCCAAGCGTCGAATCATGCCTGCGGCTGATCCGGGCGCTGTGCGTCGAGACCCACGAAACGTGGCTCGAGGACAACCGCTACTTGAACATGAGCCTGCTTGCCGAGCACAAGAAGGAGTTGTTGAGGCTGGCTGCCTGAGGCGGCCGTGCGCCGAACTTGCCGCTACGGGCTACGCTCTTCGCGGCAAGTTCAGCCCAGAGGAATCAACCGAACACCTGATTACCCAAATTGCACACATTGACGTACACAACTCTCGGGTGGCTGAGCGTGTGACGGTCGCGCGGGGCGAAGAGGCCCAAATCAAGCGCGTGGAGCGGAGTTTTCCGCAATTCGGTCGCAGGTGAGCGTCAGGCGATGATCTAGATCAGCCTGTCCTGGTTTGGCGTGTCGGGGTGCTCTCTGGGCGGTGGTGGCGCTCGCGGTTGCAACGGCTCGGTCGCTTCTCGTGTTCGGATATGCTCGAGTATCTTGGCAATGGTGTCAGGATCCTCGATGCAAGCGATCACCCTGAGCTTGCCACCACATTTCGGGCAGGTCTCGATATCGATGGCGAAGACACGCTTCAAGCGCTGCATCCAGGTCATTGGAGCAAGGGGTTTGTCTGGTTTCTCTTCCCCGGGCTTACGTTTCGGCACCACCGACGCACGATGCTTGCAATGTGGGGCGAACACGCCGTGGAATCGGGTGAGGTTGAGTCTTGGGCGAGGAACCAGCGCGGCGAGACGAGCTATGAAGTCCAGTGGATCGAGGACGACATGGGTGG
>CAYOPA010000777.1:0-1759 GCA_964405625.1 uncultured Bryobacterales bacterium | reverse complement strand
CGAGAGCGGCGGGCGATTCGCGCGATCATCATCCGGCGCATCGAAAACGATATCGAAGCAGGACTCCTGCCGCCACAGACGGAGCCCCACATCCTCGCCGACCTCGCCCTTGCCGTGACGCAGGGCATGTCCGTGCTCGCTCGCGACGGAGCGGACCGGGAGGCATTGCTGGCCGTCGGCCGCGCAGCGATGACGGGCTGGCCGAGTTCCACAGTCAGGACACCGGAAGGGTCTTGGAGCGCTGACTGACGCTGCCCTTCGTTTGCTTCGCAGCGGTTGTCAGCTTGGGCCTGGAGCGCGTCTCCGACGCTTCGGCCACTGATGGCCGAACCGCAGAACATGGCAAGCAAGCACCGTTTCCTGTTGCCTGTTCCAAAAAGAGGACGTGCGGGTCACGGTCCCGCGGTCCGGTTCGTCAGAAGCCCCGAGGCGAGTTGTTCGAAGGCCGATACGGCCTGCTTCAGCACGGTGTCGGGCGCGTCGCTGGCGGCGACCCAGAGCGCCGCATTGAGGGCGGCGCCGTTCAGAAGGCGGGCGGCCGCTTCGATGGCGACGGGCTTGATCACCCCTTGCGCCGCCAGGGCCTCCAGGCTGCGTATGGTTGCGGCGAGGCACGCATTCTGGCTCGGCCATTGCGAGGGGTCGCCCAATACCGCCGGGCCGTCGAGCAGAACGATGCGGCTGATCTCGGGGTCCCTGGCCGCCTCGATATAGGCTGCCCCCTCTGCGAGCAGCTTGTCCCAGTCGCTGCCGCCGCGGCGCTCGGCCTCGGCCATGGCGGCCGCCGCCATCTCCCGGTCGACCTCTTCAACGACGGCCGCGAGGAGCCCGCGCTTGTCGCCGAAATTGTGGTAGAGCGCGCCGCGCGTCAGGCCGGCGGCGGCGGTCAGATCGTCCATCGAAGTGCCTGCATATCCCTTCTCGGAGAAAGCTTTTCGGGCCGCGGCTATCAACTTGGCACGGGTCGCCGCCATCATCTGCGCTCTCGTGGCGGCCATGATCCCCTCCGGGTCCGACACACGGACCGCCCATTGACATACATATCGTATGTGAATTAGTGACATACCGAACGTATACGAAACCGCCCTTAGTGGCTATGCCCCAGGAATGTCCCACATGCTTCGCAATGATCCCGTTTTTCCCGCCAACCGCCATGCTCTCTATGAACAGCATGGCTATTCCGCCGCGATCCGCTCGGGCGATTTGCTGTTCGTCTCGGGACAGGTCGGCAGCCGCTCGGACGGAACGCCCGAACCGGACTTCCGCAATCAGGTGCAGCTGGCTTTCGACAATCTCTTGGCGGTGCTCGAAGCCGCGGGATGCGGTCTGGAAGACATCGTCGACGTCACGACCTTCCACACCGATCCAGAGGCGCAGCTCGCCACCGTCATGGAGGTCAAGAGCCGGGTCTTCCCCAACCCTCCGTATCCGAACTGGACAGCTCTCGGGGTGACCTGGCTGGCGGGGTTCGACTTCGAGATCAAAGTGATCGCCCGCTGCCCGCCGCATTAAAAATCGTTACGCGATCGACTGAGATCGTAACGATTGCGGCCTTCAGCCAGCAGGCAAATGCCGATGAAGGGCTATTGTCCGTCGTTTGCTACGCGCCCGCCAATAAACGCTGGATCTGCCGCCGGTTCGACTACAGCCGGACCCGCGAGCGAGGCGATCCGCGCCCAGGCCGTGCCACCGACGATGACGGCCCCGATCCAGGCGAACACGAGCGTCCACGTCTCGCCCGCGCCGCCGATCTCGGAGA
>CAYOPA010000776.1:0-1762 GCA_964405625.1 uncultured Bryobacterales bacterium | reverse complement strand
CGCAGCCCTTGGAAATCCCTCACCAGCACGTACCCCACATACAGCCCGCAGCCGATGCAAGCGGCGCACGACACCAACAGAATCACGCCCATCATCGCGACCTCCTCCAGTACGCCGCCGCAAAGTACGCCGCAACATTCGCCGTCATCCCCGCCACCAGCGACGGCACGCCGTACGGACTGCCAAGGCCCCACTCCCACACGCCCGTGCCGATCACGCCGCCCACGATCCCCGCCACTCCGCTGACCTTCGGGGCGCCTCGCCACAGCAGCCCGATCACCAGCGGCGGCACGATGGTCGGCGCCCACAGTGTATAGACGAACACCAGCGCGTCCACCAGGTTCGGCACGCGCAGCGCAAACAAGATCGCCACCACGCCGATGACCACCACGATCCACTGGCTGTACTTGAGCAGCGTGTTCGTGTCCGCCTTGGGCCGGAAGTGCTGGTAGATATCAATCGAAAAGGCAACGGACGCTGAGTGCAGGCAACTGTCCTGCGAGCTCATGATGATGCCAAACATCCCCGCCAGCGCCAGCCCCAGCAGTCCCGCCGGCAGAAAATGCTCCATCGTCTTGAGGAAAACCGAGTCCCCGGGAATGCCTGGCAGCGTCGCTCCGCCGATCACGCCGATTGTGACCACCACGAACATCCAGGGCAGGCCAAAAAGTCCGGCCGCGATAAACCCGCTGCCCGCTTCCTTCGGAGTGCGCGCCGACAGCGCCCGCACGCAGTAGGGCGGCAACAGCATTTCGCCGAAGAAGAACGAGATGATCAGCCCGACGAGCTCGGCCGTCGGATACGTTCCGCCCCAGGAAAGGCGCCCCGCCGGAACAGCGGCGGCCAGTGCGGGAAAGTCCAGCGCATAGCCCGAAAAAAAGATGATCAGCGGGACCGACACCGCCAGCGCCGCGAACTGGATCGCGTCGGTCAGGATAATCGTCTTAACCCCGCCCCAGGCCGCGTAGAAGATGACCGGCAGCGTGCCGAAGATGATGACGGTGTCGACGGGAATGCTGGTAAAGGCGTGCACCACTTCGCCAAATCCCCGCGCAATCAAGCCCACCACGAAAGACATGAACAGGAACGACAGCACGCCCGTAAACAGCCGCGCCGTGGGGCCGTAGATCTCGCCCATCACGTGGCCCACGCTGTGGCAGTTGGAAAACTCGCGCAGCCTGGGCGCCACGAAGCGGCCCATCAGGATCGTTTGCAGCGGGACCATCGCCGCGATCAGGTACCAGACATAGCCGTGCCGCGCGGCGTTTCCGGCGATGCCCAGCGTGTAGGCCGGGCCGATGTAGGTGGCGCCCAGCGTGGCGAAGACGATCGCCTGCGGGATGTCTCGCGAGCCGACGGTGAAGTCGTCCAGCAGCTTCGTCCGCCGGGCTTTGATCGTAATAATGACCAGCGCGCCGATGTACAGCGCGACGACGGCCCAATCCAAGGTTCCCATTCCGGACTGCTTACACTTCGTCCGGAATCACGTACGGCGGACGGCCCGTGCGCTTCGACATGGCATCGCCCTCGGGGCAATCGATGAAGCGCTCCGTGGCGGGGTCAAAGCCGACTTCGCGGCCCACCCGATAGGCGACGTTGCCCAAGTGACACAGGGCCGTCGAGAGCCGAGTCTCGCGAATCTCGGCGTTCTGCGTACTGCGGTCGCCCGAGCGGATCGCCTCCACCCAGTTGGCGTAGTGGTTGACCTCCGGCAGCGGGTCAACCGGGGCCTCGGGTTCCTTGTTTCGCCCCAGGGTGACGA
>CAYOPA010000775.1:0-1773 GCA_964405625.1 uncultured Bryobacterales bacterium | reverse complement strand
TCGACCGGCCTGTCGCTTGGGAACCAAGCGTCACATCCGATCCAAAAGGAAACGGGACGGCGGTCGCGCTCTTATCAAGGAAAAGACCAATGGAACTCTCGACAGGAGTGAAAGGACGGAAACAGGAGATCATCGACCTTTTCACTGCGACCTTCACCGCCTCCGAGGGGGCGGAGGAAGGCGCGCTGATCGGGGACTTGGTGCGCAACCTTTTAGGCGGCAAACCGGAAGACGACCTTTTCATCTTTACCGCCGAGGAGATGGGGACGATCGTCGGCGGAATCGTCTTCTCTCGGCTGACCTACGACAAGGACGACCGCAGCGTGTTCGTCCTCGGGCCCGTGGCGGTGGCGACCGACCATCAAGGAAATGGAATCGGGCAGAGGCTTCTCAACCATGGGCTGGCGGCGCTGCGGTATGCCGGCGTCGATATCGCCGTGACCTATGGCGATCCGAACTTCTACGCGCGTGTCGGCTTTGCGCCGATCACCGAGACCTTCGCGCAGGCGCCCTTCAAATTGAACCATCCCGAAGGCTGGCTCGGACAGTCGCTGACGGATCGGGAGATGACGCCGCTGAAAGGCCCCTCCCGGTGCGTCAAGGCGCTGAGCGATCCCGCGTTCTGGTAGGGGGGCCTGGTGATCTTCGTCAGCCTGGCGACACTGCAGTTCGGGAAGAACCATGGGCATGTGGTGCTTCTCGGCGAACGTCTGACAATGCTTGCCGAGCGAGCGGCGGCCCACCTGGAAACGGCGGCAAAGATCGGTCTTCCGCTTTCGACCGTGCACACGGCCGATGCGCTGCTGCCAGAGATCACGGTAAAAGGTTGTCATGCGGTCATGGTCGACGAGCCTGGACGATGATTGCCTTGATCGTCCGCTCGCCAAGCGCTTTGCAGGCCTCCAATCGATGAAGACCCTCGACAAGCACGAACCGTGCGGCGTCCCGACGAACCAGAACCGGCGTGTTCAGGCCGCGCTTGAGGATGTCGGCCGCGAGATCATTGACACGCTCAGGATCGACGCTGTTTCGCCGATGTGTGGGGACATAGACATCGGAAATATCAATTCTGATTTCGTGCAAGCCTGCCCTCCCGTGGATGTGGACGATCAAGTTGAACCCGCTGCTCCCACCACTCGTTCGGCATCACGCACGTCAATTCCACCAACTGCAACCCCTTCGACTGTCGCTCGTCGAGAACCGACTCCTCGATGTCTGGCGCCAGCAACGTCAGCGGGATCAGCCGGTTGACAAAGCGCTTCATGATTTTCTCCGCCTCCGCGATCTCGCAGGCGGAACGGTGCCGCCCCTCATCAAGCAAACGCTTCCACCGGCGCGCACGCGCCAACGTGCGGATCAGCGATTCGTCCGGGCGTGGTTTCGTGGGCGCCCAGGCGTCGGTGCCGTCGGGAGCAACGATCACCTTGCAGCCGCCGCGGCGCCTCCAGGCAAGGGAACGGGAAGGGGGCGGGCAATCGGTCGCATTTCCTTTCGTCAGTTTTTGTCAGTTCGGCTTCCCGGGGATCTGAGATTCTCGCATGGCGCTAGCGGAGCGCCTGCATGTCGCTCGTGGCCGGGATGACAGCGACGGCCCGTTCACGGCTCTGCCGACAAGACGGCTCTCAACTGTGGCGTCCCGGCGCACCCGTTGCTTCGCCAGCGTTCGCCGCCGGGCGCGTGCAACCAACGTCATGCCGTGGGTAAGTTTGCGCGCTTTAAGTTGGTGTCCCAGGCGGTGGTGTAGGAGTTCGGCGGACGCGGGCCTGCGGTAGC
>CAYOPA010000774.1:0-1774 GCA_964405625.1 uncultured Bryobacterales bacterium | reverse complement strand
TACCCGTTCTTCCTGGTACACATGGGTGCGTTCGGACTGTCCGGCTTCCTGATGGCCTACATGTCCGACGGCCCGGGCCTGGCCTTCCTGTACATGCACGGCGGCATCGCCATCGTCGTCTACATGGTGTTCTACCTCGCCATCTTCGGCCGCGACGAGGTGAAGTGGATGCTGATCAACGCCGGCCTCGGCCTGTTCGGCATCTGGGTGGAGATCAACTACATCCTGGGCTGGTTCGGGAAGTCACTGGACGACTTCTCACCGGCCGTGCATGTCGTTCCCTTCAGCTACTACGTGCTCTACACCTTCCTGCTGCGCCACATGGTGATCGACATCACCGGCTCCCGGGACAACCCGGCCCGCCGCCGCATCGCCGAAGGCGCCTACATCGCCGTATCCCTGGCCGTATACCTCACCATCTACCTGCTCTAGAACGGGGTCAGATCACGTTATTCCTGACGCGGCACAGGAGCGCGGCAAGTACATGCACTGACACAGAAAGAGGCATCCCCCTACCCGGACGGACGTGACCACCGCTGGCATCGCAATGCCCCCGGGTGGCGAAATGTCGGGATGGCCAGACCAACCCGAATCGAACTGCCCGGCGTGGCGCAACATGTCCGACAGCGCGGCAACAACCGGATGCCCTGCTTCCTGGACGACAACGACCGCCGCAACTACCTTGAGCTTCTTCACAAGGCGTTGCTGGAAACCCGCTGTCAGCTCCACGCCTACGTTCTGATGGACAACCACGCGCACCTGCTGGTCACGTCGCCCGAGGCAGGTGCAACAGGCCGGATGATGCAAGCGCTTGGACGTCGCTACGTCCGGCTTTTCAACGCCAGGCATCAACGAACCGGGACACTCTGGGAAGGTCGCTACAAGGCCTGCCTGGTCGATGGCGAGCAATACCTGCTTCGCTGCGTTCGCTATATCGACCTCAATCCCGTGCGGGCACGACTCACCGACGACCCTTGTCGATTCCGCTGGTCGAGCTGCGCCGCACTGTGTGGGCTCCGCCCCGACCGGCTACTGACGCTGCACCCGGCCCAACTGGCGCTGGGAAACACTTCCACGTCGCGTGCCGCGGCTTACCGGGCCATGCTCGATGAGGCGGTCACTGACACAGAGTTGGACGCCATCAGGAGCTACCTTCAGCAGCAGCGGGCATGGGGTCGGGATGACTTCCGACGCATGGTCGAAGCCAGGACGGATCGATTCGCCGCGCCGCGGCCTGCCCACCGACCGGCTGCGATTGGAAAAATTAAGTTGATCTGACCCCGATCTAGCCGCGGGCGATGCGGATTTGGGCGTCCACCGCTGCAATCGCGGTCATGTTCACCACCCGGCGCACCGTGGCCGAGGGGGTCAGCACGTGGGCGGCGGCGGCCAGGCCCATCAGGATGGGGCCGATGCCGACGCCGTCGGTGACGCTGCGCACCAGGTTGTAGCTGGCGTTGGCGGCGTCGAGGTTGGCGAACACCAGCAGGTTGGCGCGGCCGCCCAGGCGGGAGTTCGGGAAGATGCGGTTGCGGGTTTCCTCGTTCAGGGCCACGTCGGCGTGCATCTCGCCTTCCACTTCCAGCCTCGGCGCGCGTTCGCGCAGCAGGGCGACGGCGTCGCGCATCTTCTGGGCGCTGGCGGTTTCGCTGGAGCCGAAGTTGCTGTGGCTCACCAGCGCCGCCTTGGGCGTGATGCCAAAGAGTTTGAGGCGGAACGCGGCCTGCACTACCGACTCGGCGATCTGCGCCGCGGTCGGTTCGGCCTGCACGTG
>CAYOPA010000773.1:0-1775 GCA_964405625.1 uncultured Bryobacterales bacterium | reverse complement strand
CCCGCTGAGCTACGCGCCCGAGAGATATCCCGCGCGGTCACCGGCCATCGACGCCAGCACACCCGCTCGGGAAGCCCCATCCGGGCCCCCTCAAGGTCTCCCCATTAAGCGGCCGCCACCCACCCATGTCAAGCCAAGCCGGAGGTGCTGAGGGGATGGGAGATGTTGCTCGCCGCGTGGAGCTTCAGGGGTTCGTGTCGCGACCAATGGCCGCACCGAACCTTTCGGGGGCGTGCACCAACGCGTGACTCATGCTCCGTGATGTCCTAGCGTTCGCTCATGAGCAAAGCTGAAAAGGCCCGGCTATGCAGCGAGATCGATGTCTTTCTTTCGGTTCCGAAGTTTCTGCGTGGTCCGCAGCCAATTTGGCGCGCCAATGGTCGTCAGGATCAGCTGGACGCCAAGTGGGTGATCGAGGAAGAGGGCGGCATCAGTCGCGCTCATCTCGCATTTCGTTACAACCGAGTGTCGACGAACAAACCTAGTGTCTCACTGATTTACGAACGGAAGAAGGTGTGCCGTGTCGACGTAAAACCGGCTCAGGAGTGGGACGGCAACCCGCCGCAGGCCAGGAAACTGGGACTGCCTGCTAACGTGTTTGGACCGCATATCCACCGATGGGAGCACAACAGACAGTATGTGCTTGAATCCCTGCCACCAGATGAATGGGACATTCCCATCAAGGAGCCGATTTCTCAATCGACTCAAACGCTTAGGCATATTCTCGCTTTCATTTGTGACACGTGCCAGATACAATGTACCCCAGAGCAACGGGATCTAAAGCCACCGTCGCAAGAGGATCTTTTCAGATGAAGCACTTGTGCGAAACCATCTCGTTTGGCAGGGCTCATCTCTGGGCATGCCAAGAGACGGAGAACGGTGCGCGCATCCGCACGACCTGTGTCTTCCCTTCGTTCGAGCCCGTTTTTGTCTACGTCGCGAAGCTTGGCGATGGCTTCGTCATTCACGACGCCGGCGAGACCATGGCCAACATCCTTGCACACGGACAGGAGGGAGACACGGCCAAGAGGGTCATACGCTCAGAGTGCAAGCGTTACGACGTGGCGTTCGGCGAGAGGCGAATTTCTCTGAGGATCGAAGCGTTGGAATGGCTGGAAACCGCTATAATCGCCGTTGCGAATACGGCGGCAACAGCGGCGCGTGCCGCCATAAAGGACAACAACAAGAAAGGTGAACGCGACTTGGCTGATGTTATATATGCGCTGTTAGAACCCAAATTGGCGAGAGGCAAGATCTCGAAAGGATTTCCATATTCCGGAGAAAGTGGCCGGCGTTATAAGTTTGATTTGGCAATTCAATCAAAAGAGCGCCTCACTTTGATTGAAACGGTAACCCCACACGCGATTTCCGTGAACTCGAAGTATGTTGCTCTGGCAGATGTGCCGTCGGAACAAGGGGTCCAAAAAATAGTGGCCCACAATAACGACCTTTCTCAGGAGGACATTCTTCTGCTTCAGAATGTCGCGACAGTCGCGGGTCCGGACGGCGTAGTCCACGTCGTAACCGGGCAGCACTCACGTGCTTCAATAAACTGAATCCCACCGAACCAGGGAAACTTGAGCCAGAGGGAGATTAGAGACCAAAAATATTGGACTGAACCAATGTCTATTCATCCGCGTTGGGGTCTTCCCTGCCGCCCAAAGCAGATGCCCGCTTTCCGCCGGTTCGGTGACTTCAACCCGCCCCATCCCCCGCTCAGGCGGCCGCGTCCAAATGGACGCCGGCGTCGGCCAGCCGCGCCAGCGCTTCGCGGC
>CAYOPA010000772.1:0-1783 GCA_964405625.1 uncultured Bryobacterales bacterium | reverse complement strand
CGAGGCGCCGTTCTTTGAGCCGGGCTTGAGCGAGGTCCTCGACGAGGTCGTCTCCTCAGGCCGCCTGCGCGCGACCACCGATCTAGCCGAGGCCGTGGCCGCCGGCGACATCATCATGCTCTGCGTCGGCACCCCGTCGGCGAAGAACGGCAATCAGTCCGTGGAGCAGATCGAGCGGGTCGCCCGGCAGATCGGCGCGTCCATCGGCGCTCGCGAGCGCCCGCTGCTGGTCGTCACCCGCAGCACCGTTTTCCCCGGCACCTGTGAAGAGATCGTGGCTCCAGCGGTCGGCCGACCCGAGATCGTTTCCGTACTCTCGCACCCAGAATTTCTGCGGGAAGGCACCGCCATCGCCGACTTCATGGAGCCGTCGCTGCTGGTGGTGGGCGGCGCCGAGCCCCATCGCAGCCGCATCGCCGCGCTCTACGACGGGCTGCCGGCGGCGCCGCGGCTCGTCGAGCTGCGCACGGCGGAGATGATCAAGTACGCCTGCAACGCATTCCACGCGCTGAAGATCGCATTCGCCAATGAGATCGGCGCGGTCAGCGAGCGCCAAGGCATCCCCGCCGCCGAGGTGATGGCGACGCTGTGCGAAGACCGCGTGCTCAACATTTCGAAGGCGTATCTCAAGCCCGGTTTTGCGTTCGGCGGCTCGTGCCTGCCCAAGGACCTGCGGGCGCTGGTGTTTCGCGGCTCACGGCTGGACATGGATCTGCCGCTGCTCAACAGCGTGTTGCCATCCAACCAGGCTCACCTGGAGCGCGCCGTGGAACAGGTCCTGGAGCTCGGCGACGCCAAGCTCGGGTTTTTCGGCCTGACCTTCAAGGAAAACACCGACGATCTGCGGGAGAGCCCGACCATCGGCCTGCTGGAGCAGCTCATCGGCAAAGGCCGCGAGGTGCGCGTGTTTGACCCGAACCTAGCCCTGGACAAGATCTACGGGGCCAACCAGCAGTTCCTGATGGAGCGCATTCCGCACATCGGGCGGTTGATGCAGACCGATCTGGCGGACCTGCTGGAGTCGGCGGACCACATCGTGCTAGCGCAAAAACCGAGCGCGGAGTACGCGGCGGCGCTGAGGGCGAGCGGCAAGCCGGTGATCAGCCTGGTGGGTTGAAACCGGTAGCTTACGCGCGCAGCGGAAACGTCGGCTCTTCGGCGCCGCGGTTGATCAGGAACGTCGCCACGCCGTCGAAAAACTCGCGCAATTCCTTGGCAACGTCCTCCGGCAGCTCCGCCTCCTCCAGCGCGGCCGTCATCAGCTCCATCCAGCGGTCGCGGGCGGCCTGGTCAATCGGAAAGCGCATGTGGCGCATCCGCAGCCGAGGGTGTCCGCGCCGCTCCAAATAGCGCCCCGGTCCCCCGAAGCGAAAAATCAAGAAATCCCGCAAACGCTCCTCGGCGCCGTCGAGATCGTTGGCCGGGTACATCGGCCCCAGTATGTCGTCAGCGGGAATGCGGCGGTAGAAAGCGCTGACGAAGCGCTGGAAACCGTCTTCACCGATACGGTCGTAAATTGAAACTTCACTCACTACCCCCATTATTCCAGCTACAATGCCGCCTGTATGTTTCGCCCTTCGCGCCGAGAGCTTTTGATGACCGCGACGGGCCTGTCGCTGGCCCAGGCCGCGCCGGCCGCGACGCCGCCCCTGGCGCTGGGCTTCAGCCTGTACGGGATGAAGGATTGGCGGCTGGGCGACGCGATGGAAGTCTGCGCACGGATCGGCTATGAGGCGATCGAGCTGTGCCTACTGCCCGGCTGGCCGACCGCGCCCGAGGTGTT
>CAYOPA010000771.1:0-1784 GCA_964405625.1 uncultured Bryobacterales bacterium | reverse complement strand
TGCGCTCCCTGACGAGCTGCTCTTTTTTTCCTTGACTTCCCGACACAGTCACTACAACTTCGGCCAGGCTAGGAAGCCCTGGTTCTTCATCCGGATCGTAAAGATTCGCGTCCCCGACGTCACGTACAGCGTCTTCAAGTCCGGGCCGCCGAAGGTACAGTTCGTGATCGGGTCTTCGGGGATCGGCACGCGGCCGATCAGCTCGCCTTGGGGCGAGATCACGTAGATCCCGGCGTGATTTTCCGGAGCCCCGGAGTTGGAGCCCGCCGCGCCGTAAATGTTGCCTTCCACGTCAATCGCCATGCCGTCGATGCCTCGGCCGGGGCCGAAGCTGTAGTGGGTGCGGTGGTTGGTCAGCGTCCCGTCCTCCTGCACGTCAAACGCCGCCACGCGCGCTTCCCGCGGCGGGCCGGGTTGCGTGTCGGCCAAATAGAGCGTTTTCTGGTCGGGCGACAGCGCCAAGCCGTTGGGCTTGGCGACTGTGGGCTGGGTGGCGACCGAGATGGTCTCGCCGTTGGGGCGGATCAAGTAGACATCCTCAGTGTCGAGCTCGCGCGGCTCGTCGCCCACGTAGCGCGGGTCGGTGAAGTAGATGCGGCCGTCAAGGGCGATGACGAGGTCGTTGGGCGAGTTCAGGCGCTTGCCGTTGATCGAATCAACCACGGTTTCAACCTTGCCGGTGGCCATGTCGGTACGGCTGATGCGCCGCCCGCCGCCGGTGTTGGCGCCCTCGGCCGCCAGGAGCCGGCCTTGCGGGTCGAAGGCCAGACCGTTGGCGCGGCCGGCGGGGTCGCGGAACTCTGAAAAGCTCCCGTCCGGCATCAGCCGCAGGATGCGGTTGCCGTTGATTTCGCTGAAGTAGACCGAGCCGTCGGCGGCCGCGGCCGGTCCTTCGGTGAAGATCACGACGGCGGCTGATTCGACTTTCGCGTCGGGCGCCAGCACGGCGGTCGGCATCGGAATCGTCGGCCGTTGCTCGGCTTCGGGCGGCGACGGCGGCGGCGCGGCGCAGCCCAGAAGGACGGCGGCGATCAACGATGGAAACAGGCTCTTCATGGCGGCCATAATAGCCTATCGCGAACAGCTCAAGCGGGCCGTGGTAGCATCCGAGAGGGATGTTGGCTCGCGCCGCGTATGTGCTCGTCGGGGGTCAAAGCTCCCGTTTTGGACAAGACAAAGCCCGCTACCCAGTGGGCGGTCAGCCGATGGCGCTGCACGTGGCCCGCGCCGCAGCGCAGGTCGCCGAGCTCGTGACGCTGGTCGGCAGCCCGCAACGCTACAGCGACCTCGGGCTGCGGCTGATCGAAGACGCCCCGCCCGCCGCCGGACCGCTTTCGGGGCTGGTGGCGGCCCTGGGCGATACCGCCGCCCGCTGGACCCTGGTCGTGGCTTGCGATCTGCCCGGTTTGCGCCCGGAATTCCTGGAGATGCTGTTTCGCGTGGCCGAGAGCGGCGCGGCCTCGGGGGTGGTCCCCGTACAGCCGGACGGCAGGGCTCAACCGCTGTGCGCTGTCTATTCGAAGGCGCTGTACGCCCCGCTGGCCAAGAACCTCAGCCAAGGCGTCAGCAAGCTGACCAAGGCGCTGGGCGGGCTGGACATCCGCTATCTCAACGCCCAGGAATACGCGCGGCTGGACCCGGCGGGCGAGCTTTTCTTGAACGTCAACACGCCGGGCGACTTGGCCGGTCGCTTCCACTGAGACCCCGATCGGGTCGGGCGGCTTGCGCCGCCCTCCCACACCACCGGACGTACGGTTTTCCGTATCCGGCGGTTGAGCCGGCGA
>CAYOPA010000770.1:0-1790 GCA_964405625.1 uncultured Bryobacterales bacterium | reverse complement strand
CTCAACAGCGGCGCCGCGCAGCGTGCGAAACCCAGCTGCGCCGCCGCAACGGCAGCGGCATGCCCGAGCCGCCCGGCGTCGGCTGGCTGGCTAAGCATCTCCACGATTGCAGCGGCCAGCAGCTCAGGGCGCTGTGGGTCCACGAGGCGTCCGGTGCAGCCGTCCTCAATGATCTCGGGAATGCTTCCGGCCCAAGTCGCGAGCACGGGGGTCCCACAGGCCATGGCCTCCACCACGACGTTAGGGATGCCGTCCCGGTTGCCGTCGGACAGCACCCGGCTTGGCACCACAAGAATGCTCGCGCGCCGGTACCAGCGCGCGAGCGCCTCCGGCGACTGGAATCCGACGATCTCGACGCGACCGACGAGATCGCTCGCACGGATCCGGGACTCGAGTTCGCCGCGCAGGCGTCCGTCACCGGCAATCACGCATCTGAAGGTCACGCCAGCATCGCGGAGCAACCCGCAGGCGGCCACGAGGTCCTGGAATCCTTTTTTCGGCGTTAGCCGACCAACGGCCAATAGCAAGGCTTGCTCACGCGGCGGGCCGGCTTGCGGCCGGAAGCGATCGAGGTCCGTGCCGTGGCGCATGAAAAGGACGCGCCTTGCCCGATCCCCCGCTAATTCCTGGAGCAACCGGTGGCCGTCCGCATGGCAGACCGTCGCAAAATGCGCCCGCGCCAGCGCCAGCCGCAGCCTCGACGGCGGGGTCGTGTACAGGTCCTTCGCATGCGCGGCAAAGGAGTAGCCGGCGCCGTTCAACGCCGCCGCCCGCCGCGCGACTTCCAGGGGCTTGTCGGCGAAGAACGCATGCAGGTGCACGACGCCCAGCCGGTGCGTGGCATGGGCCAGCCATCCGACCAGCGCGACGCGCCGCAGCCGCCGTCGGATACCTGGCCAGCGACTCGAGCCGTCGCTGCCGCCACGCCACCCGCTGACGAGTTCCCGGCCGAGCATGCGGAGATACCTCGCGGGTGTGCGCGTGGCGACGGCCGCATTCGAACAGAACAGCGCAAGCGGCCGCCATATGCCGCCGGGTGGACGGACGACACGCAACGACAAGCCGGCGGCATCGGCATGCGCATCGACCGCTGGTCGGGGATCCAGGGACAGCACGACGACCGGCAGGCCACGCGACTCCAAGGCCCGCAGTTCGTTGACGAGGAAGGTCTCGGAGACAGCCGGGTAAGCGTTTACGACGTAGCCGATGGCTGGCCGGCGCCTCTCCTGAAGTGGTTGGGACAAAGTGATCGCGCTCAGAATTGCTTGAATGCGCCGGCCGTGACCGCCATGGAATCGTAATTGCGGTCTTGTCGAGTGGATTCCGCGTCACGGTACTCGAGTTGACCGCGCAATCCCCAATCCTTCCCCATCATCCAGCGGGCGTCCACGAGCGCCTCGAAAATGTCGTCGTCGCGGCCGAAGTTGCTGTCGCCGGGCAACGCATCCTCATACTCCCGGTCCCGCCACCGGGCACGGCCGAACACCGACCACCGGGGCGCGGGCGAAAGCTCCACGGCAAGGCCATAGCCCGTCGTAGTCCAGGAGCGCGCGTCATCGCGGGCATCCTTCTGGCTCCAAAGGGCGAACGCCCGCACGGCGACCTGCTCGGACAGCACGTACCGCACGACGCCATTGAATTCGTCAATGTCCGCATTGCGCTGGGTCTCTGGCTGGTCGAATGAGTGCCGCTTGCGCTGGTACTCCGCGATCGCCTTCGCGGATTTTTCGCTGCCGACCTGGGTGTGCCCGACCTTCTTGATAATACGCTTCAGATCGCGGATCAGTTTG
>CAYOPA010000769.1:0-1795 GCA_964405625.1 uncultured Bryobacterales bacterium | reverse complement strand
GCGAACCCAGTTCAGCCCAGCGTCACAGCGGCCACGCTACGAGCAGAATCGGCCGCCGAAGCGGAACTACGCGGACGAGACAGAGCGCGACATTGAGCGCATCCTGACGACGCTGAACTGATCTCCCGTGGAGGGGAGCGCAATGACCAAGAAAGAATTTGGGAAGCTGTACCACAAGATGGAAACGCTCTGCGTCTCGCGGTACGAGCCCCGTGACCAGACGGATAAGCGCCGAGAGGCGCGGATGGAGGTTTTCTGGGAAGCCTTCAAGCACGTCTCGGCCGAGGACTTCGACCGCGGCCTCAAGTGGTACATCGAGCACCTCGACGAGGCGGCCTTCCCGCTGCCCGCCAACCTGTTTGAGGCTATCCGGTCAAGCAAGCCCTACAAGACGCTCACAGCGCCCCCTGAGCCCACTGCTGAGGAACGTAGGCGCTTTGACGAGTTCATTGCGGAGCTTGACGACTGGATGAAGACCTGGAAGGGGTCGGTGAAGGGCTGAGATGGCGAAATTCGAGACCCTCAGCGCCGATGGATCGGTCAGCCCTGACGCCGAAGAGCTGGTAGTCGGCGGCGCCCTTGGCAATCCCGTGTTCGCGGCCGTTGTTGCGGCCCTGGAGCCGGACTACTTCACCGACGGCGAGATGCGGTCGATCGCAAAGGCGATTGGCGAGATCCATGCCCTGAACGGCGAAATCGACGGGGTGAAAGTCGCCGCCCATGTGGATTTGCCATTCGACCGAGTTCGCGATCTGGAAGCGGCGGCCAGCATGTGGGGCGAACGAGCGTTCGACTCAGCGGTATCCGTGCTGCGCGACCGGCGTCTGCGTCGCAGTGTGAGCGACATCGCTCGCGCGATTGCGGACGAGGCCGCGAAGCAGGGCTCCAACATCGCCTCCGCCACCGACAAGGGCGTGGCGTCCCTGCTGGAGGTGATGGCCGACGACGACAAGTCTGGTTTGCGAAGCATCCGGGACGTGATTGGCGACTACGGCGGACGGCTCAACGACCTGATGCGGCCGGATAGCTCGAAGGTGCGGGTTCCGACCGGCTGGCGCATCCTCGACTCCGTGCTTGGCGGCGGCATCATCGTCGGCGGCATTACGGTCATCGGCGGCAGGCCCGCGATGGGGAAGACGATGGCCGCCGTGAACATCATCGAGAACGCTTGCCGCGCCGGAACGTCGTGCGTGTTCTTCAGCCTGGAGATGCCATCCGTCCAGATTCTACACAGGTTGCTGTGCTGTGTTGCCAGTGTGGACAACGAACGATTCCAGTCGGGGCGCATTGACGCTGACGAGCAGCGACGCCTGCGGGCCGCGCTCCACGAGATCGCGGATTGGCCGCTGTGGATCTCGGACTCTCCGGCGCTGACGCCGCAGCGGGCGATGGCGCTCGTCAAGCGAATCAAGGCCCGCGAGGACGTGAAGCTCGTCGTGGTGGACTACCTGCAACTCATGGATGGAGGTGGCAATTCCAGACACGACAACATGACCGCCGAGGTGAGCCGCGCCAGCCGGGGGATGCTCGCCGTGGCGAAGCACTGCGACGTGGCGGTGATCGCCGTTGCCCAGTTGAGCCGCATCGGCGCGAATCGCTCGCGCTCGGAGCGGGCTCCCATGCTGACCGATCTGCGCCAGTCCGGCCAGATCGAGCAAGACGCACATACGGTCGTCTTCGTTCATCGACCCGAGGTGTACGACGAGACCGACGCCAGCCTGTACGGTGTTGCGGAGTTCATCGTCGCAAAGAACCGCAGCGGCCGTGAAGGCAAGGTAGAGCTTAAATTCGAGGG
>CAYOPA010000768.1:0-1801 GCA_964405625.1 uncultured Bryobacterales bacterium | reverse complement strand
CTAACCCATCATTCAAGCCGACGCCTTCGGCGCGGCTTAACTCAAGGCGTTAGGCGTCATGGCAATGTCGAGCTCCGAGCTAGAGAATCTTTGCGAAACGTATCTCGCTTATCAGACGGAATACGTGGCCAAAGACGGCAAGGGAATGGATCGCCATGAGGGCTTCTGGGCGGTTCAAAAGTTGATGGTCGGCTTGAGCGACGCAGCCGATCCAGAGGATGCATGGAAAGCTATTCTCCTCATCCTCGCGAAAGCTCCTCCCGACAGGGTCCTTTCCGCCCTGGCTGCAGGTCCCCTGGAGGATCTTATCGACAGCGCAGGACCGCAAGTCATTGACCGAATTGAACTGACGGCCAGACAGAGCCCGGAGTTTCGGAGCCTCCTGTCAGGAGTCTGGGAAAGCGGCGCACCCGATGTCTGGGCTCGGATTGTCAAAGCTCGTGGCGCATCTTGGTGATGCCGCCTAACCAATCATTCAAGCCGACGCGGCGCTTCCTACGCTTTAGTGGACACCCTGACCTAACGAATCAGGAGTCGTCCCCATGCCCATCCCAGGCCCTCGCACCACCCCGCGCTACAGCGCGCAGTTCAAAGCCACCGCCGTCCGCCTGAGCCAGATGCCGGGCGTCGCCGTGCAGGATGTCGCCCAGTCGCTTTACATCCACCCCTTCATGTTGTCTCGTTGGCGCAAACAGGCGTGCGAGGGTTTGATCATGACCAAGGGTGTTGTCGTCGACAAAGACATCAAGGCCGAGCTCAAGGAGCTGCGCCGGGTGAAGAAGGCCTACGAGCAGCTCAAGCTCGAGCATGACCTTTTAAAAAAAGCGATCGCGTTCACTTCCGAACTAAACGCGACGTCTTCGCCTTCATCGCGAGCCAAGAAGACGTCCCGGTGAGACGGCTCTGCCGGCTCTACGGCGTCAGTGCCAGCGGCTTCTATGCTTGGCGGGATCGCCCCGCGAGTGCGCGACGCGTGCAGGACTCGCAACTGCTGGACCAGATCCGCGACGCGCACCAGACCAGCCGCCAGACCTACGGCAGCCCGCGGGTGCACGCCGCGCTCCGGAGATCCGGCGTGGACGTCGGGCGCCGCCGGATCGAGCGGGTCATGCGGGAAAACGCCATCCAGGGCTGCGCGACGACGTTGTACCGGCGCAGTCCGGGCACGGGCCGCTTCTTTGCCAGCGCCGAGAATCAGGTGCATGCGCTGGCCATTGAGCGGCCCAACCAGGTGTGGGTGGGCGACGTCACCTACCTCAAGGTCGCGGGCGCCTGGCGCTACCTGGCGACCGTGATGGACCGCCACAGCCGCCGCCTGCTCGGTTGGGCGCTGGGTACCGAGCGGACCGCGGCGCTGACCGCCCGGGCGCTGCGTTCGGCCCTGCGCACCCGTGAGGCAGGCGTCGGGGCGATCTTCCACAGCGACCGCGGCGTGGAGTTCTTGGCCGCGGAATTCCGGCAGGTGCTGGCCCGCGCCGGCCTCGTCCAGAGCGTTAACCGGCCGCGCCGGATGAACGACAACGCGCACATGGAATCCTGGAACAAATCGCTCAAGTCCGACATGTACCACCGGCAGCGGTTCGCTACCGACGGGGAGCTACGCCGGGCGGTGTCGGGATATGTCGATTTCTACAACAATGTGCGCTTACACTCTGCCTTGAAGTACCAGACCCCAGCCGCGTTCGAGGCCCAATGCACCTAACCACCGGGTGTCCACTTTTTCGTAGGAAGTCCCCGCCTTCGGCGCGGCTTAACTAGGGCGTTAGGCTGCACAAACAGGCATCACTTGGCGCGAAATATG
>CAYOPA010000767.1:0-1807 GCA_964405625.1 uncultured Bryobacterales bacterium | reverse complement strand
AGGCCCGGCAGCGGAAACGCTTCAAGTGCACCACCATGAGCGACCACGACCAGCCGGTGGCGGCGAATCTGCTCGACCGGCAGTTCACCGCGGCGGCCCCGAATCAGCGGTGGGTCGGGGACACGACCGAGTTCGTCATCGGCGAGAGCAGCAAGTTGTACCTGGCGGCCATCCTCGATTTGTATTCGCGCTTCATCGTGGGCTGGGCGATCAGTGCGGTCAACGACCGCCACCTGACCATCCGGGCCCTCGAGATGGCGATCAAGCGTCGGTGTCCTGCGGCCGGTCTGCTGCATCACTCGGATCAGGGCAGTACCTACGCGGCCGAGGACTACCAGGCGGTGCTCGAGGCGCGCGGCATCACGTGCAGCATGAGTCGCCGCGGGAACTGCCACGACAACGCGGTCATGGAAAGCTTCTTTTCGACGCTGAAGGCGGAGCTCGCCGATCGCTTTCCGAGCTTCGGTGAGGCCAAGATGGAGCTGTTCGATTACATCGAGCCGTTTTACAACCAGCGACGGCGCCACTCGACGCTTGGCCAGATCAGCCCGGCCGCCTTCGAGCGCCGATCCGTGGCGTAGATTTCGGGGGGGCGCTTGGCGGCATTCTTCGGTCCGCACCTGGCTTGATCCGACCGCCGCCAAACGCCTGTAGACTTGCTACGACCGATCAGGAAATGACCGCAGACCGACGTTACTAACCTGTCCACGAGATCGGATCAGGCCCACAGACAAGCCGCGCAGCCAGCGACCGGATCCGCGCCGGCAGGCCTCGTCCAGCGTGCCACCGCGCGGTCTCTGCCCACTGAGCACCTGACGGACCGCGAGTGCATTCGGCGTGAGGGTGACGGCCGAGTCCTCTATCTTGCGGACCGCTGACCCCAGCTCCATCGCGGCGGTGAGCAGGTCGGAAACGGATGGCCGTGCGACGATCGACGTGCCTCCTCCTTGCGAACCAAAGGACTCGAGATGCAGGTCCCGTCGGAGAGTGTCGATGCCGATGCGCTCCGGCTGCATTTCCCGGACGATGCGTTCGAAGATGTAGGTGCTGACGAGATCTGTCTGTGCGGCGTCGCGCAGGTCGTTGAGGTCCTTCGTCTGCAAGAAAAACAGGCGGAGCTGGTTACGGGCGGAGTCCGGCAGCTGATCGGCCGAGGCCGACCCGGCCGATAGCCAAAGGGCGGCCAATACGACAAGAGCGCGCACGGCTCCCTCTTCACGTTCTTCCTCGTTCTGGGCTGTTCTGCATCCGGCACGGCGAGGCGGCTTGAGTTGTATCGCAACTGGGCAGTTGATACCCGTCGGGCGGAAGCCTTCCATTCTTCTTGACAACCATAGGCAGTGTCGGCGATTGTTGCGGCCCTCAGCCTGCCGTCAGCCACGTCCTGTCGAGCGGAGAGCCTAACATGCGCCCCGAGATCCGCCGTCTCACCGCGGAGCAGTTCTTGTCTCTGCTCGCCTCTGTCCGTCCGAGTCTGAGCCGTCGTATCACATCGGTTCACCTGCACCACACATGGCGCCCGACCCGAGCCCAGTTCCGCGGGCTGTCGACGATCGAGGCGATGCGCAACTACCACATCGGTCTCGGATGGGATGACATTGCGCAGCACCTGACGATCGATCCCGTGGGTTCCGCGTGGACCGGGCGCAATTGGAACCTGCCGCCGGCCAGCCAGAAAGGAAAGAACGGGAAGCCCGACGGCGGGCCCTTCATGATCGAGATGGTGGGCGACTTCGACACCGGTCGCGACAATCTCGACGGGGAGCAGCGGGCGTCGGTGTGCACGATCGTTGCTGGAATTTTCGAG
>CAYOPA010000766.1:0-1821 GCA_964405625.1 uncultured Bryobacterales bacterium | reverse complement strand
CGTGGCTCAATCCGAGCTCACCGGCGAGGACAATCCGCAACAGCAGCCCAAGCAGGCGGCCAATCGCCGCACTCCGCCGCGGCCTCGGCCCGGACAGGCGGCGGCAGCCGCCCCCGCCGCCGGCGCCAATCTCAATCAACAGGCCCCGTCGACAGTGGGCGGGCAGTTCAACATCGGCAAGGAGCTTCGCCCGGGCGTCTATGCCGCCGACCCCAAGGACGCCGCGCCCGACGGAACCCAGCACAAGGACTTCGTCAAGCGCGTGCGCAAGACGCCGTTCGGCTCGCAGTCCTGGTGGGAAAAGAAGCAGTAGGATCCATATCCAAGAGGTGAATGACGTGATGCGATTGCTTTTGCTGTTGACTCTGCTGGCCGCGCCGGCGCTGTGCACGGATCAGAAAAAGGACGCCCCGAACCCCGCCGAGGCGAAGGAAGAGACGGTGATGACGCCGTTCGGTCCCGTCAAGCGACAGGCGCCGCAGCCCAAGCCAGCGGCGCGTCCCACTGACTCCGGTGAAGGCGACACGGTGCAGACGCCCTTCGGGCGCGTAAAGAAGCAGGCGCCCCCGGCGCAAAACGAGCCCCGCCGCGCCTCCTCTTCCCTGGTGGATGTGGAGGTCTCCGACGGCGTGGCAACCTTCAAGCGGCAGACTCCGTTTGGCGTGCAGAGCTGGAAGAAGGCGCTCAACGAGCTGTCGGCGGCGGAGAAGCAGATGCTCGACGACAGCCTTGAATCCGAGGCTGCGCCCGCCGCCAAGCCTGAAAAGGCCCCACAAGACAAGATCATCCTCGAACCCCGCTGATCGCCCGTATGCGCATTTCTCGCCCGAACCGGAACCAACTACATGCTCAACCGCTTGACCCGTCTCTCCGCTCTGACGCTGGCCCTGTGCCTGGCCGTCCCCGGCCTGCTTGCCCAGGCGCCGGTGCAGTTTCGCAACTTTCGCGATACGAGCATGTTTGATTTCCTTGACGTCGTCGCACAACGGCTCAACCTCAACTACACCATCGACCCGGCCGTTCCCGACGGCACGGTCACCATCAATACCTATGGCGAGCTCAGCCAGGAGCATCTGTTTCCGCTTCTGGAGTCGATCCTGCGCATGAACGGCGCGGCCGCGGTGAAGGTCGGTGAGATCTACTACATCGTGCCCTTGCAGGGCGTGGCGCAAACGCCGGTTTCGCCGATCATCTCCGGCGAGGGGGAGCTGCCTGAGGGCGAGCAGGCGGTGTTGAGCGTTATCCGCCTCAACTACATGGGCGCGGAAGATCTGGCAAAGGTGTTGGAGCCGTTTTTGGGCCGCGGCGGCCAGTACTCTGTCGTATCCCAGGCCAATACTATTTTGATTCTCGACAACGCCCGCAATATGCGCCGCACGATGGAGCTGGCGGCGATGTTTGACACCCCCGAGATGGCCAGCCAGCGCATGCGGCTGTTTCCCATTGAGAGCTCGCTGGCGACCACGGTTTCCAAGGAGCTCCAGGAGATCTACGGCGCCTTCAGCGAAAGCGAGGAGAGCCGGGCGATCCAGTTTGTGCCGCTGGAGCGCATCAACTCCGTGCTGGTGGTGAGCTCGTCGCCGCACGCGCTCGATGAGGTCGAAAAATGGATCAAGAAGCTCGACAGTCCGGTGACCACGCCGGGCGGCGTGCAGAACTTTATCTACCGCGTACAGTACGGATTTGCCGGTAACTTGGCGGGCACGCTGATGCAGCTCTACGGCGTGGGCGGCATGATGGGCGGCATGGGGATGGGAGGCATGGGCGGTTTCGGCGGCATGGGCGGAGGATACGGCAGCGCCTACGGCCCGGCCATGTGCT
>CAYOPA010000765.1:0-1821 GCA_964405625.1 uncultured Bryobacterales bacterium | reverse complement strand
CGGCTTGTTGATTTAATTGGGTCTACTTTTGTTCTGAGATATGGTAGCTTCCGTCGCGGAGGACGAACATATGGATTGGGCGAAGGCGCCGCAACCAAGAGAACAGATGGTACTGTTTCCCACGAGGCTGGACGAGGCCGTACCTCCGGGCCATGTGGTGAGGCTGTTCGATGAGATTCTGGGACGCACCGATTGGAGCGGGTGGGAAGCCGACTACGATCGGAAGAGGGGGCAGCCGCCGATTCCGCCGCGCGTGGTCGCCGGAGTGATTCTCTACGGACTGTTGATGAGGATTCGCAGCACGAGGGTATTGGAGGAGTCGCTGCAAACACGGTTCGATTTCCTGTGGCTGGCGGAAGGCAGGTCGATCGACCACACCACGATCAGCAAGTTTCGCGTGAAGAACGCGGGGCGGCTGATGGAACTGTTCGTGCAGACCGGGCTGATCGCCCGCCAGATGGGCTGGCTGAAGTTGGAAACGCTGGCCTTCGACGGCACGCGGATCCGCTCGAACAACCGGCGGAGTGGAACCCGAACGCCGGAGGAATTGCGCGAGGCGAAGGCGGAACTGGCCGCCAAGTTCGCCGAGTTGGAGAAAAAGATCGCGGCGGCCGACCTCCGCGACGAGGAAGTGCTGGGAGGCGATTCGCCGACCCAACTGGCAGCGGAACTGGCCGACGTCCAACAACAGCAGAGGAAACTGGACGCGGCCTGGGCCGAGTTGGAGCGGCTGGAACAAGCCGGGCAAGCGATTCCCAAGCGGCTGCCGCTGACCGACCCCCAGTCGCGGGTCGCGCCGAACAAGGAAGGGGGCTTCGCCCCCAACTACACGCCGTTGGCGACGGTCGACGTGGCGAGCGGCCTGATCGTGTCGGTGGACGTGATCCAGCACACCGACGAGGACAAGCACTTGATCGCCGCGATCGAGGACGTTCAGAGGAACTTCTCCCTCGACGCTCCGCCGCCGGAAATGCTGACCGACGGCTTGAACGGCACGGCGGAGAACTTGGCGCAATGCGCCGCGCGGAACGTCACGGTGTACTCGCCGATCGCGGACGGCCCCGTCGACAACCCCGCGTTGCGCGACGATCCCACCACGCCGGTGGCCGAGGCGGACCGCCGCCGCTTGCCGACCAAGACGACCAAGACGAACGGCAAGGAATCGAAGACGCTCGACAAGCACGCCTTCGTGTACGTGGAAGCCGAGGATTGTTATCGGTGCCCCGAAGGGAAGAAGTTGTCGCCCGTTGCGACGATCCACGAAACGCGGAACGGCCGCGACCGCGTCCGCCGGCAGTACAAGTCCGAGGCGGTCGATTGCGACGCCTGCCCCTTGCGCGCGTTGTGCTTGTCGGGCCAGTCCCGCCGCCGTGAGATCCGCCGCGAACAACACGAAACCCACCTGGCCCGACAACGCGAACGGATGCGGACGAAGGAAGCGAAGAAGAAGTACGCCCAACGTCGTCATCCAGGCGAACGCCCGTTCGCGGTCATCAAACAATTCTTCGGCGCCCGCCAATTCCTGACCCGCTGCCTGCAGCGCGTGAAACAAGAATGGCTGTGGCTGGCGACCGCCTTCAACCTGAAACAACTGGTCGGCCTGTTCCGCTCCGGCGCCCCACCTCCGTCCCCCTCCACCCCTTCGTAATCCCCCCTCCCCCATTCACCCTTAGAATTCGCCCTCTCCCCCCTCCCCCCCGCTCCCGCTGCGCAAGCAGCCCAGCGGGGCAGTGGGAAATCCCGCCACCCACCTCGCAAGGTTGATCAAATCAACAAGCCGTCCCGCCTGGGAACGCACTGTCTTGACGGCTCCGCCGTCCG
>CAYOPA010000764.1:0-1824 GCA_964405625.1 uncultured Bryobacterales bacterium | reverse complement strand
AAACG
The DNA here is from genome assembly GCA_964405625.1 of uncultured Bryobacterales bacterium. Taxonomy (GTDB): domain Bacteria; phylum Acidobacteriota; class Terriglobia; order Bryobacterales; family UBA6623; genus RI-231. Next base: position 1,819 of record CAYOPA010000764.1, on the reverse strand, counting down.
GCGGCGTGAACAGCAGCACCGTACCGTGCTCGCGATCCACCAAGCGCTCCTCGACCGACTCCATCGCTTGACGGGTCCGGTTGGGATCGCCGGCGCCGCTGATCGCCGCCCAACTCTGCGGCAAGGAATCGATCTGCGCCTCCGAGCTCTGCCGCGAGCCAACCGGCGTGGCGTCATCGAAGTAGGCGCGGCGATACCATTCGCCGTCCCAGCCGGACGCCTCGGCCGCGACTCGCCAAGCTTCGGCCCGCGCCCGATAATTGGCGGCGGACGCGGCATCGCCGCGCGCGTCGCACAGCTCGGCGAAGCCGTGCAGAACGTCGATCTGGAACCATGCCAGCCACACGCTCTCGCCGCGGCCCTCGGGGCCGATGCGGTTCATGCCGTCGTTCCAGTCTCCAGAGCCGATGAGCGGCAGACCATGCGCGCCGGCCTCGGCGACCTTGGCGATCGCCCTGCGGCAGTGCTCGAATAGCGTAGCTCGTTCGAGCGTGGGCTCCGGCGTCGAGATCTTCTCATGCTCGTCGTCCGCCAGCAGCGGGCCGACCAGGAAGGGGACCAGCTCGTCGAGCACGGCGTGGTCGCCCGAGACGCGGATATACTGTGCAGCCACGTAGGGCAGCCAGAGCAGGTCGTCGGAACAAAGCGTGCGCGCGCCCAGGCCCGTCCGAGGGTGCCACCAGTGCTGCACGTCGCCCTCCACGAACTGCCGCGCGGCGGCGCGCAGGAGCTGCTCGCGGACCTTTTCCGGGCTCGTATAGAGCAGCGCCATCATGTCCTGGAGCTGATCGCGGAAGCCGTAAGCCCCGCCGGACTGGTAAAGCGCCGAGCGCCCCCAGATGCGGCAGCTCAGCGTTTGATAGAGCAACCAGCGATTGAGCAGGAGATTCACTGAAAGTACGGGCGTCTCCACTTCCACGGCGCCCAGGATGTGGTCCCAATAGGCGCGAGTCTTCTCGAGCGCCTTGGAGACCTCGTCCAGGCCGGAATAGGCGCGGACCAAACCGCGAGCCTGCTCGGCGTCCTCCGCCTGTCCCAGCAGGAAGACGATGAACCGCTCCTCTCCGGGGTTCAGCTCCACGGAAACCTGTAGCACGGCGCAGGGATCCAGGCCCGCGCCGACGCGGCCGGCAAGGGCCTGCCGCCGGAGAGCGGCCGGACGCTGGCTGGAGCCGCCCGGTCCGAGGAAGATCGCCCGATCCGCCGTGTAGCCGACGGCCGCGGGGCTGACGGCGGCGAAGGTGACCCGCTTGCCGAAATCGCTGTTGTACGGGTTGCGGAACAGCAGCGCATGCGCCTCGGAATCCCACTCCGAGCGCACGTGCATCTGCGTCTCCTCGCGGTCGGTCCCCATGACGATTTCGCTGTAGGAGGTGACGGTCAGCCTGCGCCTGCGCGAGGAAGCGTTGCGCAACCGCAGCCTCTGGATCTTGACCGGGGCGCCCCCGTCGGCGTCGGCGGGAACGAATACGTCGAGCCACTGCTCGATGGAGTGGCTGTTGTGCTCGAAGGAAGAATAGCCTTGGCCGTGGCGGGCTCGGTAGGCGTCATTTTCGCGGATCGGACGCGGCGTGGGCGTCCAAACGGCGCCGGTCTCGTCGTCGCGCATGTAGATGGCGTCCGAGCAAGGGTCGGCGACGGGATCGTTGTGCCAAGGCGTCAGTCGATTGGCTTGGCTGTTGCTCGCCCAGGTGAAGCCCGACCCGGACTCGCTGACCACCGCCCCGAAGGAGGGGTTGGCCATGACGTTGATCCACGGCAGCGGCGTGTACGCGTCGGGGCCGATGTAGGTCACATACTCGCGGCAGTCGGCCGTGAA
>CAYOPA010000763.1:0-1825 GCA_964405625.1 uncultured Bryobacterales bacterium | reverse complement strand
CTCTTACCAGTTCCGCTATCGGTTCTGGTCGGAGGGGTCCGCCGGCGAATGGCGGGAGGGTACGCTTGTGCCGGCGTTGGGAGGCACGCTCCTCTACATCGGGGGAGTTCAGGATGACGACGCCTTGATTGAAGTCCGCGTGGAGCGCCACGGGCGGATCGCTTGGCGCTCGGTCGCGACGTCACAGCACGTGACAATTGAGCTTTCCGGAGGAAGCCAATGAGCCTGACCATCGAGCAGGAAGCGTCCTACGTCGGCGAAGGCCGCTGGAAGTGGGCCGTTTGGATCGACGGCCCTGCCGAATTGCTCGATCGGATCGACTCGGTAGCGTGGCACCTGCACCCCACATTCCCCAATCCTCTGCGCTGGGCGGATGACCGGGCTGACAAGTTTCGTCTGGAGGCCTTCGGCTGGGGCATGTTCGAGATCCGCGCCACGCTCTATGACGAGGCTGGCAGGCCAGCGGGTCCTCTGCGCCGCATGTTGCGCTTGGAGCGACCCGGCGGCGATGCCGCGCCGATGCGGGCCCCCGCGAAGCCTACGCGCACGGTGTTTCTATCGGCCTCGCTGGGCGACGCGGAGATCTCGCACCGGCTTCGCCGCGCTCTGGAGGCTAACGGCGTAGCGGTGTTGGGAGCCGAGTCGGAGTTGCAGCCGGGCCAGGAATGGCGCGAGGCGATCACACAATCTATTCGCGGCGCGGACGCCGTGGTGGCGATCGTGCGGGACGGTGTGCTGAGCCCGTTTGTGGAGGCTGAAGTTCGCGAGGCGGAGACGATGGGCAAGCGACTCGTGCCGTTGATTGTGGGCGCGGGGTCCTTGCCTGCGAGCCTCGCCCATCGCGCTGCGCTTCAAGTCGAGGACTTGGAAGACATTACGGCCGCCGCTTCCGCGATTATCAGCCTGCTGGGCTAACCCAGTCAGCGCGGCAGCTCGTCCAGCGCCGCGCCGACGGCCGCCTCCAGGTCAAACTGGGCTTGCGGCGTGTAGGGCGAGACGCGCGGCTCGTAGCCGCCGTGCGGCCACTCGTCCGCCGTCAACAAATAGCCGAGCCAGCCGTTGGTATAGCCGCCGAAGAAGGTGTAGGGTAACGGCGAGCTCGACCGCACCCGCACGGCGATCTGGCTGAACAGCTCCAGCGGGGCGCTCCAGATGGCGATCTCTTCGTTGAGTTGCAAGATCCGGACGGGCAACCGGATCAGAGTCTCCGCGCCTCGCGCGACCGCGTAATCGCTCAAGTCGTCCGGCCACTCCAGCCCGTCCTTCTTCGGCGTCTCCACAATCAGCTCCGAGGCCGCGATGCGCACCCGCGAGGTCGTGGTCTTCATCCTTTCGTTGGCTTCCAGGATCGGCTTGCCGAGCAGGTGGCGGAACTGCGACAGATGGCCGGAGCGGGCGTCCGGGAAGACGCTGTACAGCGGCGCCTGATCGCCGGCGGCGCCGTTGAGGAAGAGCATCGGCGCTCCAAGCTGTTGCTCCACATACTCGGCGACCACGCCGGGGGCGTCGCCGCTGATCTCCAGGTTGGCGCCGCTCATCACCGTGCCGTGGAGCGGATAGTTGGCCAGCAGGGCGATCGGCTTGCCGTTCGCGTCCTCGAAGCGCAGCAGCCCCACGCGCCGGTCGGTCGGGCCCGCCGGATTCATGCCCAGCCGCGTCTCGCCCTCCACGTCCCGCGCGCGGCGGTTGATGTTGGCGAGAGAAAATCCCCAACCGACCGCCAGCCGGGCCGGCCGCAGCCCGTTCAGAGCCTGCTCCACCCCGTCCAGCAGGGCATTTTCCGCCATCTCGGTGTAGGCCGGCTCGACCTCATGCTGATAGCGGT
>CAYOPA010000762.1:0-1829 GCA_964405625.1 uncultured Bryobacterales bacterium | reverse complement strand
CGGGCGGCGGCGAGCAGCCTGGCGATTTCAGCTTCGGTATAGATGTGTGGAGGGATTCGCCGATGGCCGGGTCCGCAACACCGCAACGGAAGCAACGGGCAGGCAGGGTCGAACTGCCGGCAGTACCTCAAGAATGGACGCAGCACCTCGACGCGCCGTGCCGCTGTGACAGGTCCCGGCCTCTTCGCTCCTTGCACCCATTGGAGGAGTACGCTCGTTGTCAGTGAACCGGCATGGCCGTTCTCCTCTGCAAAGCGGGCGAAGGCATGAAGCTGATATCCCTCGCCCCGCAAGTCAAAGCCCATCGCACGCCGCGCTGCGAGATATTCTTCGACCTGCTTCGTTAACGAACCGCGCATCATGCGGCGCCTCCCGGCCAAGGCTGTGCAATGGCAGCGAGCCGAGGCAAGTCGACCTTGGCGTAAATGGCAGTCGTATCGAGGCTTCTGTGTCGTAGGATGTCGGCGATTTCCTTCAGGGTCGCGCCACCGCGGAGCATCCGCGTGGCCGCGCTGTGGCGCAATCGGTGCGGACCTCCTAGCCGGGTTGCGAGGCCACTGCGAAGGGCCGCTTGTCGGACCACGGATCGGATGACGCTAGCGGTCACAGGCACGTCGAGTGGCGCTCGGTGGCGGACAAACACCGAACGGCTTTCGGTGATGGGCCGGCCCTTGTGCAGGTAGTCGACTATGGCTTGTCCGGTCTTGGGGGGCAGCGGCATCAAATCGGTTCGGTGAGCCTTTCCTACACGGACGGCCACCGTCCCGTTGCTCCAGTCGATGTCATCCAGACGCAAGGCCGCGACCTCGCAGGAGCGGAGCCCCAGGTCCAGCAGGCAACGAACAATCGCGTAGTCGCGCCGTTGTTGAGGCCGCTTCCGATCGAACGCGGCCAGCAGTACGATGACCTCGTCTTCTTCCAGGTAGTCGGGCAAAGCCGCCAGTCGCCAGTGCGCAGCCGACGGAACCGCCGCCAGCAGGGACTCCACCGCGTCGGCATGTTGCACGGCGCGAAACCGCAGGTAGCTGCGAATGGCAGAGGCGACCACCTGCGCAGTACCCGGCCTGTAGGTTTGGCACTGTGCCGTGAAGAAGTCCCGGATGTCTCTCGGCCGGACTCGCGAGAAATCGACCCTGCCGTTGGGAAACTGGTCCGTCAGAAAACGTCCAATCCACTGCCGCCGCGATACGAGCGTGGCCGCCGCCAGCCCACAGACGTCGCCCGCATATCGACAGAAACTCGACAGTTCGGTGGCGATGTGTGCCGGGAACTTTGGTTCTTGTCCGTGCAGCCTCGTTCCCACAAGCATCGTCAGCAGATGGTTCAGGGCTGCACGGACCGTTACTGCCCAGCGCTGGACCCGGCCCGGACACCTGCACTCTGTCAGATGCTCATTGAGAAAACGCCGAACCGAACCGGCGGTCACTTCCGCGCGAGCGCTGTCCGGGGCCGCCCACGAGATGAAGTGCTCCACGGCGGCACTGTAGGCCGCCACAACTGACGGACGATAGCCGTGAGCCACCAGTGTCGTCGCATAGAGACAAGCCAAACCCCGGACTTCAACGGTATCCGGCCTAGCTGTCGATTTAGATTTCTGCATTGATCTCTCCTCAGGACTGGAAGTCCTTCGGGGAGATTGTCGGATTATGTGCAGGTTGAGCGATGCAGGCTGGCCCCGCAACCCGCTCGCTGACAGGGTCAGGCCCACCCCAGCCGTCGGACTGCACATAATCCCGGGCTGCGCATAATTGCGGTTATGTGCACGTGCACATAACAGGAAGAATTACCTGTTTGCAGGCTCGGACGCGGGCGGCGAGCGCGCGGCTGCG
>CAYOPA010000761.1:0-1829 GCA_964405625.1 uncultured Bryobacterales bacterium | reverse complement strand
TGGGGCTCGGCAACGCAAGTGCAATTGCAATCCCTCTCTGAGAAAGGGTGCATGTCAGCTTTTGCGAGTGCCCAGGATTTCGGGGAAAGGTCAATAGGAGATTTGGTGTTTCGTGTGTTAAGTTGCGCGAGTCGGGAGGGATGAGGGAGCATTTTTTATGGCGAGGAGTCTCATCGCATGGACGCGAAGCAGGAACGATTGCAGAAGAAGTTAGAGGAATTGCTGAAGCAGGCTTCGTTGGTGGCGACGGAGTTGCAGAAGCTGGAGCAAGGACCGGGGACACCGCATTACGATCAGATTGAGTTGCCTGCCCACGCTTTGGGTCAGCGGTTCAGTCGGATGATTCAGATCGAACGGGCGCGGGAGGTGGTGGCGGAAGGACTGGCGGATGCGGCTTGTCCGGGGTGCGGACGGAAGTGCCGCGTGGAGACGAAGTCGCGGGAGGTCCATTCGCAAGATGGACCGCTGGAACTACTCGAAACGGTTGCTAAATGCCGTCCTTGTCGACGGTCTTTTTTTCCCTCAGCGGGTCGCCTTGGGGCTTGATGCGCGGGAATCGACTCCGGGCTTCAAACGGCAAATGGTGGTGCTTGATGCCGAGACGCGTTCGTCGAAGCGGGCGTCGATCGTGATGGAGCAGACGGTGGGATTCAAGGTTTCTGCCAACACGATCAATCGCATTTGTCAGGAAGTCGGCGAAGATCTGGCGGCTGTCCAGGAAGAGAACTGGAAGACCGTCTTGACCGGAGAAGTGCCGGTCCCCGAAGTGGCGATTGTGGAGTATGACGGCGGTCGGATTCGCACGCGGAAGATGGGTTGCGGCCCGGGCGTGCATCTCAGTGGCAAAGGCTGGAACGAAACCAAGAACGCGATCATGGTCAGCGCCAGCAGCAGCACATCGGAGCTGGATCCGCAGCCCGATCCACCCGCTTGCTTTCTCAGTCCCAAGCATGTCGCGAAGTTGACAGAGACGGCCAAAACCAAAGAAAACTCGGGCGAAAATGAGGATCTGCCAGAGCGACGAGCCCCGGCGAAAAAATCCAAGACGAAGCGTAAGCCGAAGAAGCCGCGTCCGCCTCACAAGCCGAAGCGGATCATGCGAACCGTGCTTTCGAGCCTGAAGAGTTCGCAGGAATTCGGTGTGCAGATGGAACGTGAGGCTCGCCGCCGGCGGTTCTTCGAGGCCGCTCGCAAAGCCTTCCTGGGAGATGGTCTGGCTTGCAACTGGGCGATTCACGAAGCACACTTCCGCGAGTTCACCCCGATCCTCGATTTCACGCACTCCGTCACGTATCTGTTTCGCGCGGCCCATCTCTGCTCGGGTCAGAAAGAGGAGGCGTGGTCAACTTACCTGAAGTGGATGACCAGCACCTGGCGCGGCAACGTCGGCGACGTGATCGGCGAGTTGCAAGAGCATCAGCGACGGATTGGCCTGCCGCCCGAAGATGCCGCGGACGAGGACCCACGCGAGCAGCTGCGTCTGGTGATCGGATACTTGGAAAACAATCGCGACCGGATGCGCTACGACGAGTATCGGCGTCAGGGCCTGCCCACGACCAGTGCTTGGATGGAGTCCGCGGTGAAGGAAATGAACTACCGCGTCAAGGGAACGGAAATGTTCTGGAACCATCCCGAAGGTGCAGAGGCCATCCTCCAAATCCGCGCCGCCGCACTCAGCGACGACGGCCGCCTCCCCCGCTTCCTCACCCGCCGCCCCGGCTCCCCCACCCTGCGCCGACCAAGCCCCCACCAACAACAAGCAGCCTAAACCTTACAAACCCTGACATGCACCCGAATTCGACGGCTAGCTTGCATGTTTCCGCGTCGAT
>CAYOPA010000760.1:0-1837 GCA_964405625.1 uncultured Bryobacterales bacterium | reverse complement strand
GGCGGGCGAACCGCTCCTGACCACGTTCGAGGTGGAGGTTCGTGGCTAGGCTGCCAGCCACGCTCACCCCGCCGCGCTTGACCGGATGCGTGTATTGGCGATGGCTGCCGCTGCCGCGCAGCCGTCTTTGCGAGCGCAGCGAAGCAATCCAGGGCCGCGGGGCGGGGTGGCGGGCACCGCGGCCGGCTTCCCTGGATTGCTTCGTTGCTGCGCGCCTCGCAATGACGGCGGGAGTGGGGCGGCGGGATCAGGCGGCGCGGCGGCGGTGGCGGGCGCCGAGGGCGGCGAGTGCCGCGACCGCCAGGACCGCCAGCGGCGGCGGCTCCGGGATCGCAGCCAACCGCACCAGCCACGCTTCCGTTTCTCCCTGCGGGTTCGTGCCGTTGCCGACGATGGTGCGGCCGTCGGCGGAGATGCCGAGGGCTTCCTCGAGAGTCCAGCCAATCAGCTCCGCCCCCAGGGCATGGTCGTCGATCAAGAGCTGTCGGAGGCTCTGCATGCCCGCCCGTTCGTCCCAAATGAACGCCTCCTGGCCAATGGCGGAGAAACCGACGCGTCCCACGACGACCGAACCGTCGGCGGAGACGGCTCTGGCGCGGCTGATCAAACCAGCGCCCGGCAGGGTGCCGAGGCCGACCATGCCGCCCGCTTCCGTCCAGCGGAACGCCTCTTCGTACCAAACCGATTGGCCTCCATATCCCACGACGACCGAGCCGTCGGCGGAAACGGCGGTGGCGTTGCTGGTGAAACCCTTGTCCGGCAGGAAGCCGAGGCCGACCATGCCGTCCGCCTCCATCCAGCGGAACGCCTCGAAGCCCAGAGCGGAGCCGCTGCCTCCCACTACGACCGAACCATCGGCGGAGACGCCGCGGGCCTCGCTGAAGAAACCTCCGAGGAGGGCGCCGAGGCCGACCATGCCGCCCGCTTCCGTCCAGCGGAACGCCTGGAAGCTCCAAGAATCGCTTTCGCCGCGTCCCACCACCACCGAGCCGTCGGCGGAAACGCCGCGGGCCTCGCTGAAGAACCTCTCGCCCGGCAGGCTGCCGAGGCCGACCATGCCGTCCGCCTCCGTCCAGCGGAATGCCTCTGGGCCCGAAGCGGGGAAGTTCCATCCCACGAAGACCGCGCTGTCGGCGGAGGCGGCGTCGACGTGGCCTGGCAGCAGGGCGAGGCCGACCATGCCGCCCGCCTCCGTCCAGCGGAACGCCTCGACGCCCAGAGCAGAGACGCTGCTTCCCACCACAACCGCGCCGTCGACGGAAACGCCGTACGCGCGGCTAGAGAAAACCCCGCCTGGCAGGTCGCCGAGGCCCAGGAACATGGCGTCGGCGCGTGCGCTGGCGGCGGTCAGCGCCATGAGCATGGCGGTGGCGGTTAGCAGTCCCGATCGACGCATCGATCCCTCCTGTTGATTGAGTATCTGATCGAATGCGGGAAAAAGGTTACCAATGTTGCGCCAAAGCCGCAAGATCTGGTTTTTCCATAATTCAACTTATTAGTTCGGTCGCGAGGCGTTCGCAAGCCGGCGGCCCCCGGACACGCATCGCGGGAATCGGCCACGGCGTTGGTGGTCCGGCGGTTTTTGGCGACGCGCGCAGGCCGTCATGGCGAGCGGAGGGAAGCCATCCAGGGCCGTGGGGTGAGGTGGCGGGCACCCCGTCCGGCTTCCCTGGATGGCTTCGGTGCTGCGCGCCTCGCCATGACGGGTGGGGCGGCCGTGGCGCGATGTGGTACTGTTCAGCGGACTGATGTTTGCCGGGGAAAGTGTCGCAGATGAAGGCGAAGGAGTTCGATGCGGCGTTCGAGGCGGGGCGGGATGTGACCGCGGCACTCGACC
>CAYOPA010000759.1:0-1842 GCA_964405625.1 uncultured Bryobacterales bacterium | reverse complement strand
ACTCCACGATCCGCATGGCCCACACGCAGCCGGTGCGGCTGGTGGGGCGCTGGCCCCCGGCCGATGACGTGGCATTCTTTGTCGCCTGGATGGACCAGTTGATCGCCGATTCGAAGGCCCAGTCGGATCGCTTCGCCAGCGAGGCCGAGCGGGATGAGGTCTTGCTCTTGTATGAAGAGGCGCGACGGCATTACCTGGACTTGCAGTGAGCCGCCCACGTTTACGTGGCGGGTGGGCGGGGGCTCGCCCAAACCCGTACGGACTTCAGGTTGCAACTGGTTGTGGGCGGCCTTCCGGCCGCCCCTACATTTCGTGCGACTGGCCCGCAAAGCCCGCGGGGTCGGCTTTCCAGCCGATCTTCCGCCGCCTGGATACTCGCTACACTGCGAATGCCATGGGACCTCGCAATTTCCTCATCGTGATCGGGCTGATTGGCGGCGCCTTGGCGGCTCAAGAGCTGCCGCCCGCGCTGGAAACGTACAAGGGCCGCACGATCGCCCAGACGATGAGCTATCACGGGGCCGACTGGCTGATTCGCGACACCCGCGACGCCGAGGAAAACCCGCAAAAGCTGCTGGCGGCCCTGGAGCTTAAGCCGGGTCAGGTCGTTGCCGATATCGGCTGTGGCAACGGCTTCTACTCTCTTCAGATCGCCGATCGGGTCGGTCCCGCCGGCAAGGTCTACGCCGTCGATATTCAGCCGGAGATGCTGCTGTTGCTCAAGAAGCGGGCGGACGAGGCGGGGTTGACCAATATCGTCCCTGTGCTGAGCTCCCCGGCGGACCCCAACCTGCCGGCCGAAGCCGTGGACTTGATCCTGCTCGTTGACGTCTACCACGAGCTCGCCTATCCGGAGCAAATGCTCGCCAACATGCGCTCCGCCCTTAAGCCCGACGGCCTGCTCGCCCTCGCCGAATACCGCCTGGAGGATCCCAACGTCCCCATCAAGCTGCTCCACAAGATGAGTAAGAAGCAGATCCGTAAGGAGTACGAATCGAACGGCTTCACGTTGGCGCGCCAGTTTGACGAGCTGCCCTGGCAGCACCTGCTTTTCTTCCGGAAGAGCTAAATCCAAAGTCAAAAAAACCGGGCCGTCGCAAGACGGCCCGGTTTAGGTTGAGCTCAAACCGCGGGACGGTTATTCGTCGTCGTCGTCGCCGTCTTCGTCGGCGGGCTTGGTTTCCGCCTGCTTGGACGACTTGCGCTTCTCGCGCTGTTCCTTCTGCTCGCGCAAGACAGCCCGGCGGCTGAGCTTGATCTTGTTGCCGTCCAGCGCCAGGCACTTGACCAGGATCTGGTCGCCTTCCTTGAGCTCGTCGGAGACGGCGCGGATGCGCTGCTCAGCGATCTCAGAGATGTGCAGCAGCCCTTCGGTGCCGGTGAAGATCTCGACGAAGGCGCCGAAATCGACGATGCGGGTGACGGTGCCGAGGTAGGTCTTGCCGACCTCCGCCGAAGCCGTCAGCTCCTTGATCATCGCGACCGCCTTCTTCGCCGACTCGCGGTCGGTCGACGCCACGTTGACGGTGCCGTCGTCCTGAACGTCGATCTGAGCGCCGGTCGCTTCCACGATGCCCTTGATCGTCTTGCCGCCGGGTCCGATGATGTCGCGAATCTTCCCGGTCGGGATGTGGATGGTCGTGATGCGCGGCGCGTACTCGGAGACGTCGGAACGAGGCGCGTCCAAGGCTTCGGCCATCTTGCCCAGGATGTGCAGCCGCCCTTCGCGGGCCTGCTCCAAAGCCTTATCCATGATCTCCAGGGAGATGTTGGGGGCCTTGATGTCCATCTGCAGGGCGCAGACGCCCTCCTCGGTGCCGGCGACCTTGAAGTCCATGTCGC
>CAYOPA010000758.1:0-1850 GCA_964405625.1 uncultured Bryobacterales bacterium | reverse complement strand
GCCGCCCGGCGCCGCCTCGGCCGCCGGCGCCGCGCCGAAGCTCAGCGTCCAGCCCTCGGGCCCCGCCGACAGCCGCGGCTGAGTCGCCCAGGCGCCAGCGAAGACCACCGCCAGCAGCGCCGCCGTCCCCAGCGCCAGCCGTGGCGCCTCGAGCGCGAACCAGCGCCGCAACCGCGCCCAGGCCGACGGCTCGAAAATCTTATCCGAAACGAAAGCGATCCGCCGCGCGGGCTCCTCGTCGGGCAGCGAGCGCAGCGCCGACACCGTCAGCCGTAGCCGCTCCGCCTCGGCGCGCCCCTCGGCCGAGCCCGCCAGCCAGGCCTCCATCTCGGCCCGCTCGGCCGCGGCCAACTCGTCCAAGACGTAGTCCTCGATTTCGTACGGCGGCTTGGTCATCTCACACTCCCTTCCCGGCCCGTGCCGGCCCGCCCTCGATCGGCGCCAGCATCCGCTTCAGCGCCTCCAATCCCGCATACACCCGCGACTTCGCCGTCGAGACCGGGCAATCCGCGATCGCCGCGATCTCCTCGAACTTGAAGCCCTGATACACCTTCAACGTGACCGCCTCGCGCTGGTCGGCCGGCAGCTTGGCCAAGGCCTGCTCGACGATCAGCGCCGTTTCCACCCGCCCGCCGCTGCGTCCGGCGAACCGCGGCGGCTCCGGCGACTCGGCGCGCTCCGGGTCGGCGCCGTCGTCCACCGCCAGCCGCCCCCGCCGGTGCAGCGACATCGCCTCGTTGTGGGCGATCCGAAACAGCCACTGCGGGAACCGCTCCACCTCGGTCAGCGAGCGGAGCCCGCGGTAGGCCTTCAGAAACGTCTCCTGCGCCAGGTCTTGCGCGTCCTCGCGGTCGCCCAGCGTGCGCACGAGGTATGTAAACACACGTTTCTCCCAACGCGACACGAGGACGTTGTAGGCGTCCACGTCGCCCGCGCGCGACTGCTCGATGAGGTCGCGGTCTTCGGCTTCGCGAAAGATCAAACCGCGGCTCCTACTTCCCGGGACGCCCGTTTCCTAGGCCGTTCGGATAGACGCCGGCGGCGCTCGAAAAGTCGGAGAGCGGGCCCCAAGAATTTTTCTCGCGTCGTCGATTCGCCCACAACTCTCTCATTCTGCGACACTTCTTCCCAGCCGGCAGCCCTTCGCGAAACTTTTTCGTCGCGCGGGCCAAAAAAACGGCCGCCTCGTGCGTCCTACCTAGTGAGAGCACAGACTGAGACGAAACTGCCATCTGCTTCTCCTTGCGAACCCACAAGAAACGGCGGCGAGAGTTCCCACCTCTCGCCGCCTTTGTTTTGGGGCCGGGATAGAACATCCGGCGGCCCCTCCGTTTTGGGGCCCCGGCGTCCGGGCGGCAAACCTCCCCTTGCCGCCAGCCACGGATGCCGGGCGTCCCTCTCCTCGTTGACAGCCGCTCCGGCGGCCCGCTAGCCTCGCCTCGATGCCCCGCTTTCCGGGATTCTTCTTTCTGCGGAACCTCTACCGGGGCCGCGGGCTGATCTACCAACTCGTCCGCCGCGACTTCCGCCAGCGCTACATCGGCTCGATCGTCGGCTGGCTGTGGGGCGTGGTCCACCCGCTCACGCTGCTGGCCGTCTATACGTTCGTCTTCCAGTACGCCTTCGGCGCCAAGCTGCCGCCAGAGGAGGTCACGGACAACTACCCGCTGTTCCTGTTCTGCGGGATGCTGCCCTGGATGCTGTTTTCGGACTCGCTACAGCGCTCGGCCGTGTCGCTGCCCGAGTACGCCAACCTGATCAAGAAGAGCGTCTTTCCCAGCGAAGTCGTCGCGCTGAGCGTCTTTCTGTCCGGGCTCGTGAGCCACCTGCTCGCGGTGGTGCTGGTGGTG
>CAYOPA010000757.1:0-1852 GCA_964405625.1 uncultured Bryobacterales bacterium | reverse complement strand
TTCGATCCAGCGACGGATGGTTTCGACATCCTGCTCCGGCACGACGCTGTTGAACGCCGGCGGCGGCATCTGCTTTTTCGAAAGTTTCAGGTAGAGCCGGCTCTCCTCCGGCGCGCCCTCCTCGATGACAGGACCATTGAAGCCGCCCCGCAGGACGGATGCGGCGCTGCGCAGGTCCACTCCGAGCTCGGGCGAGCTCTTGCCGTGGCAGGTAAAGCAGTACGTCGAGAAGATCGGCAGCACGTCTTTCTCGAAGACGGGCGCGTTTTCAGCGGTGGGGCCGGCCAGCAGAGCCGCCGGCAAGAGAAGGCAACTCAGCAGCCGCTTCATGACGCGTGGACCTCGTTCGAGACCAGACCGCCGACGACACGCGCCCCGGTCACGGTCACGTCGGCCGGGGTTTCCAGCCGCCCGCCGTGCGGATAGAGCGTCTTGGCGTGGTCCAGGCCAAGCTGGTGCAGCACGGTGGCGATCATGTCGGGCACGCCGACCCGGTCCACGACGGCCTTGTAGCCGAAATCGTCCGTTTCGCCGTAAATCAAGCCGGGCTTGAAACCGCCGCCCGCAAACCAGAGAGTGAATGCATTGCGATTGTGGTCGCGTCCGCCGGAATTCTGCGTGGTCGGCAGCCGGCCGAACTCGCCGGCCCACATCACGATGGTGCTGTCGAGCAGCCCGCGCTGGTCCAGATCCCGCACCAGCGCCGCGGCGCCCTGGTCGGTCTCCTTGGCGATCTGCGGGAGCCCCTTTGGGATATCGTTGTGGTGATCCCAGGGCTGCCCCGGCCTGGTAGTGACCTGCACGAAGCGAACGCCCGCTTCGACCAGCCGCCGCGCCATCAGGCAGCGCAGGGCATACTTGCCGGAAACCGGGTCGTCGATGCCGTAGAGCTTCCGCACGGACTCCGGCTCGTCATTCAGGTTCAGCACATCCAGCGCCTCGACCTGCATGCGGGCGGCAAGCTCGTAGTTTTCGATGCGCGATTCGAGCTCGGTTTCGCCGGGCCGCTGATCGCGATGCAGGGCGTTGAGCCGCCGCAGATACTCCAGGCTCTGCTGCTGCACGCCGGGAGGCAGCGGCTCGGCCGGCTTGAGGTGGTGCACGGGCGAGCCGTTCATGTTGAACTCAACGCCCTGGTACAGAGCCGGCAGGTAGCCGTTGGCCCAAAGCTGCTTGCCGCCGATGGTGTAGCCGTCGGGATCGCGCAGCACCACGTAGGCCGGAAGATTCTGATTCTCCGTGCCGAGCGCGTAGCTGATCCACGAGCCCATCACCGGCCTGCCGGGGAAGATTTTGCACGTCAGCAGCATGTTCAACCCTTCGGCGTGGTTGTTGTGCTCGGTGTGCATCGACCGGATGAAGCAGAGCTTGTCGACGATCTTCGCCTGATGCGGCAGTGCTTCGGAGACATCCATGCCGCACTCGCCGTACTTGCTGAACGAGAACGGGCTGGGCAGCAGCGTGTTGGCGTTGCCGGGCTGATGGATCTCGACGCCGTCGGGATGCGGCTTGCCGGCGTACTTGGCCAGCATCGGCTTCGGGTCGAACAGGTCCATCTGGCTGGGGCCGCCGTTTTGGACGAGTTGGATGACGGCCTTCGCCTTGGCTGGGAAATGTCCGGGCCGGTTGCGGATATCGTTGTAGGTGGGAATGGAAGGCGCGCCGACGGCCTCGCCGCCCAGCAAGTGCGCCAGAGCGATCTTGCCGAAACCCAGCGCCGTGAGCTCCAGCGCGCGGCGTCTTGAAAAAGTTTCCATCATCCCTTTACAGCCCTCTCACTTCACGCGGCGCGCGAAGGGGCGGGCGGCAGCCCGCCCAAAACCCTTTGATTCTTGGGCACGGTGCGGCTTTG
>CAYOPA010000756.1:0-1862 GCA_964405625.1 uncultured Bryobacterales bacterium | reverse complement strand
GGAGCGCCAGCTCGGCGATCCGGGCAATACCGATCTGAGCGTCCGCAACATCAACGTCTTTAAGCAGGGCTCGGGCTTGATCGCGCGGGACTTTGCGACCCCGTACTCGATTCACGTCAACGCCGGCGTGCAGCGAGAGTTGGCGACGCGATTGGTCGCCACAGCGGACTTCGTTTACCGGCGGTCCGTTCGCCAGAACATGGGAGATGTCGATCTGAACCGCTGGCTCGCTGCACAAGGCCCGGTGATTCCTGCGTGCCGGGGACCGGAGGTGTTGGACCCGACGGCGCAGTGCTCGAGTGGGCCGATCACCGTCCAGATGAGCGGCGGTTTGGCGACGTACAAGGGCCTGCTGGTGAAGCTGGAGCGGCGCTGGGCTGGGCGTTATCAGATGCTCGGCTCCTATGCTCTGTCGAGCAATCGGGGCTTCAACGGCGTTATCGACAACGACGACTGGTTCGCAAGCTACGGCCCGCGCGACATGGATCGCCGGCACGTCTTCACGTTTTCCGGAATCGCTGATCTGCCTTGGGGGCTGCGGGTGTCGGCGGTGTCGAAGGTGCTGAGCGGACCGCCGTTTCGCGCGCAGTTGTTCGGCCTGGATCTGAACGGCGACGGGACTATCAATGACTTGTTGCCTGGGACGGGCTGGAACGAGCTCAATCGGGGCGTGGACGCTGCTGGGCTGCGAGAGATCGTCGAGCGGTTCAACTCCACCGTTGCAGGCGGACTGACGCCGGCCGGACGACCGATCCCTCGAGTGACGCTGCCCTCCAGCTTCAGTTTCGGCGACTCGGTGTTCTCGCAGGATGTCCGGGTCGCTAAGATCTTCCGGTTCGCGGACCGCTACGAGCTGAACGTCTTCGGGGAGGTGTTCAACCTGTTGAACGTGGCCAACCTGGACGGCTACGGGGTCAACCTGCTGGAGGGAGCTACGTTCGGACAGCCGAATCGTCGGGCCACGCAGGTGTTCGGTTCTGGTGGGCCAAGAGCCTTTCAGGTCGGGGCTAGAATCAGCTTCTGAACACCGAGCAATACTCGCTCCGTAGCATTTGTCAGCGATGACTGCGCACTGCCTCTTGCGGTGGTGGCTCTCTCGTGCCGTGGATCCGCGGAAGCGGTCGATGGAGCAGGTTGACTTGGCGATTCTGCATCGTGATGGGCGGCAAGCACGGGCACGCGTTTCCCACGCCCGGAATGCCGCCGAATCGCGATCTGATTCCTGGTAATCGACTTGCCTGACGCCCATCCCTGGCGTGGCGTCCGATGGCCGTCCGCGGTTGCCTGCGTCGACGCTGCCGGACCATCCTCTACGCGAACTCGAAGAATGCTGGTTCCCTCGTCCGAGGATTGGCCCCTTGACGGCCCTACTTATTGAGGGCCTTTGCCAATGTGCCAGCATGTCGGAGCGATCAGCAGCCGACGCAAGGCCGTCGCGTCGCCCGCGCAAAAAATCTGCGCTGAAATGACGACTTCCGACAAGTATTGCCCGTCGCCGCACTATTCCCATGTGACAGCAGCGATCGAACGCTCCGATCGGACCGATGGATCGCTGCAGAGGAGGAAAAATGAAACGCACCGAAGAAACGATCGCGCCGTCCGCGGAGGTGTCCAGAGCGCCTTCCGCTGAGGTGTCGGTCGCACCGCTGCCGGCCGCTCAGGCCGGGCCACAGGCGCCCCCGGCGCAGGTCGTCGACGACCCGACCGCGCACCTCCACGAGGTCTTGGTGTACGCCACCGCCGGCCTCGTCGGATTCCTGGGTCCGCGCCGGAACGACCCCCAAACGCGCTTCGACGCTTACCAGGCGCTTCGGCGCTCGCCAGAAGTTGACCACCTCTGCTCGCGAGAAGTTGACCACCTG
>CAYOPA010000755.1:438-1863 GCA_964405625.1 uncultured Bryobacterales bacterium | reverse complement strand
GCAGTCTCCAATAATCGCCGCACCACCACCGGCGGGCGCCAGTCGGGGGGAGATGACTCCGGTGGTGGGCGGCAGAAAGATGGCGGCGCCGCTCCTGCGCTTTCTTGCATCACAGCTTGGTAGGCATCGCGGGGGCGCCGCCGGAAATCCAAAAAGACGCGGCCCCGGAGATCGCTCTCGACGGGGCCGCTAACTTGGGGGAGTCAGAAAGGTGCTGGCGTTGCTACGGTTGCGATAGAGACACCCTCTCACCGAAAAAGGCCCGCGCAATTCGGGCCTGCGTAATCAGTCTGTTGTGCGTAATTAAGCACGGCTGAATATTATTGTCAACCCTCGTCGTCGCCAAGCACTCGACGGCATTTCCGCACCGCCTCACCCACCCAAATATCCAGCGGCAACCGCAGCACGGAATAGCGCGGCTCCCCGTACTTTCCACTGCTGCTCGGACAGCCACGGAAGGCGAAGACACCACCAGCCGGGAAACAGCTTCGGCCCGTTTGCGGTGTCCACCCCTAAGGGCATCAGCCCATCCAGGCGGGGGTTCTGCTCCACATCAAGGGCAAGCTGCACCATCGGCTCTAGGTATCGGCGCCCCTCGAGGCGATCTGACCAGCGGTGGCGCTGCTCGGCCTTGACCGCCTCATGCATCAGCGCGCCGTACAAGACCGACCGCTTGCCCGCCCCTCGCCAACGGAACTCGAGCGCGGCCGTCTCAATCTGGCTGCACCCGCCAGCCGCCGCGGCGTGGCTCCAATCTTCCCACGACCAATCAGGCTCTCCCGTCGAGGGCGGATCGGTGCGGTAGCTGGTCACTTCAGCCAGCAGGGCGAGGCGGATGGGGTTCAATCCTGTTCCTCCCCGTGAATGGCCTCGATGTGAGCGCGAAGATGGTTTTGGAAGAACAGCACGCCATGCGACAAATCTTTGTATAGATTCAAGAGTTTCCGCAGGCGCTCTATTTCCCCGCTAGGCTCAGCCTTTCCCGCCTGGAACCCAGCACGGTAAGCCCCTTGGACGCTGGGGTTTGCGTAAGAGTCCAACTCAGAAACTTGCTTGCCGTGGTATCTCTGCAACCACTCGGCAAACAACGCCTCAAGGTGTCCACCGTCGTCCTCAATCATCGCCGTTCTCCATCACTTCGCCCGCCTCAACGCCTCGCCCCGGCTGCCCTTCGGCGTCAGCTCAGACGGACACCGACCCTGCTCCGCATACAGCCGCACGGACTCAGCCCGCACCCGCAGCTTGTAGGCGACCTCTGCCACCGTCATGCCCTCGAACTGTCCGCTACGAAACACTACCTTCGCCTTGTGCCTGGCGCCGTTGTTGCACCAGGCCGGTATCAGCAGCCCCCTCGGTCCCGTGTCCGCTTTCGTCATCGTTCGCCCCCTTCATGTAAAACACATTCCCGACGCGCATGGCGCGTCA
>CAYOPA010000755.1:0-428 GCA_964405625.1 uncultured Bryobacterales bacterium | reverse complement strand
GCATGACCAGACCACGCTCATTGCTTCCCCTTCAACCGTCCCCACTTCACCATTCGCTTGTAGTTCGCATCGCGGTGAACCATCGGGTATCGGTTCCACGGCGAGCGGCTCCGGCCCTTGCTTGATTCATTCGCCATCCCTGCGCCTCCCGCACCAGTGGCCCAGCATCCAGCCCCACAGAAGGCCGACAGCGAGGCCGACGAGGGCGGATTCTGGGCTCATTGGATTTCACCGATCGTCACCTGCACGAAGCCGCCGAGGTCCATCCGCTCCACTGCCAGCCGATCGATCTGCGAGTCGTCCTCGTACAGCCCGACATGCTGCAGCGCGTCGAGCAACGCCTTCAGCGTGTTGTCGAGATCCCGGCGCCGCTTGTCGGGCGGATAGGCGAGGATCGACACCACAAGCCGGCCCTTCAGCGGCCAGGC
>CAYOPA010000754.1:0-1874 GCA_964405625.1 uncultured Bryobacterales bacterium | reverse complement strand
CTCCACCGGGTGTCTGCTTTCGCTCGCAACACCGAGGCCTCGCATGCTTGAGGGGCCACTTTTCTGACGGTTTCTTTACGTTACCGTCGTCACGGGTGAGAGAGAGGAACGACGGATGTTGAAAACAAAGGAGATGGATGGTCGGGGCGCCGAGATTCGAACTCGGGACCTCTTGCTCCCGAAGCAAGCGCGCTACCAGGCTGCGCTACGCCCCGACGTTCCGGGCTAACTCTTCGATCATAGCGCACATCGGAGCGCTTTGTATCAGCGCCAGGTCGCGCCTCGAGCTTCCAGGAAATGCACCAGGTCCAGGTGGCCGCCGCGCGCCGCGAAGTCGATCGCGCCGAGCCGGTCTTTCGGATGCTTGGCGTTGACGTCCGCGCCGGCTTCCACCAGCGCCTTCACGATGTCTCCCAGCCCTTTATCGGCGGCCAGGATCATCGCCGTCGCGCCTTCGCTCTGCCTTGCGTTGAGGTCCGCGCCGGCTTCGATCAGCGCTCGTACTATCTCCAAATGGCCGTTGTTGGCCGCCCAGGTCAACGCCGTGTCGTCGTGCTCGTCCCGCGCGTCGATCTTCACGCCCCGGTCGATGAAGGTGCGGATGGTGGCCGTGTCGCCCTCGCGCGCCGCCCTAAACCATGCCGGGTCGGTGTACCGGCCCAGCGCCTTGAGCACGGATTGTTGCAATCGTTCGATGGCCAAACCATCAGCGTAACAGCCCGCGCGGCCCTACAATGTAATTGGCCATGAAACACTCCGAAGGCTTCCTCCAACTGGTCAACGACGCCAAGTCCCGCATCCGCGAGTGCTCGGTGGACGATGTGCGGCGCGACCGCGAGTCCGGCGCCGATCATGTGCTGGTCGATGTGCGCGAGGACCGCGAATTCCAGGCCGCTCGCGCCGCCGGGTCCATCCATCTGGGGAAGGGAATCATCGAGCGCGACATTGAAGCGACAGTTCCCCAGCACGATCGCAAGATCGTCCTGTACTGCGGCGGCGGCTATCGCTCAGCCCTGGCGGCCGACGCGCTCCAGAAGATGGGCTACGCCAACGTCTTCTCTCTCGCCGGCGGCTGGCGCGCCTGGAACGACGCCGGGATGGCGATCGAGGTGGACGAGTAGCCTAGCCGGCCTCGGCCGTCTCCCTGGCCGTTTCCAACGCCTCCAGGCTCTGCTCCGCTGCGTCGTAAGGCGCGTAGTCGGACCGGGAATGGATCTGCCCGCTCACTTCCACCACGACCGCCCCCGCATAGCCGCCCTCGGCGAGCAACTGGAAGAGCTTGACGTAGTCGATGTCGCCTTCGCCGGGCAGTAGGAACCGCACATCGTCCGGCGAGCCCGCGGCGTCCTTGACGTGGATGAAGGCGGTCTTCGGCAGCAGCGCGTCGAGCGTTTCTTTCATGTCCAGACCGCGCAAACGGTAGTGGCTGAAGTCATAGGCGACGCGGATACGAGAAGAGCCAACCTGATCGAGCAGCCAGAGGACGTGCTCGGGTAGATGGGCCGCGGAATTCACGTGCGGCTTGATGGCGATCGTCACGTCGAGCTCGCGGGCCAGCTTCGCCCAATCCCGCAGCCGCTCGGCCATCGGCCCGCGCAGATCGTCCCACTGGCTGGGCTTGCCGCCCATGACGGTCTCAATCGGAGGCGGGGCGTCGGGAACCAGCTGGTGCGCCAGCTCGCCGGCGCGTCGCAGCCGCTCCAGGTTGCGCTCGTGCTCGGGCTGGTCGACGGGCAGCTTGACGTTCTCCATCAGCCCGGCCAGGGAGAGGTCGAGGTCGCCGAGTTGGAAGCTGAGCTGCCGCCGGTCGGCGGTGGAAAACACCTCGGGCGCGGTCGGCCAGCCGGGCAGTAGGCACAGCTCGATCGCCTCAT
>CAYOPA010000753.1:0-1883 GCA_964405625.1 uncultured Bryobacterales bacterium | reverse complement strand
ATGGCTGCTCCACAAGATTGGGACTAAACCCCATGCGCAACTCCTACATCGTCGCCTACGACATCGCCGACCCCAAGCGACTCCGGCTTGTCTTCAAGACGATGCGGGCTTGGGGCGACCATTTGCAGTACTCGGTGTTCGAGTGCCAGCTCAACGCCGCCGATCTGGTTCGGTTGCGTGCCGCGCTCGCCGCCATCATCCACCATGACGAGGACCAGGTGCTCTTCGTCGATCTGGGGCCGTCCGCCGGGCGCGGCGATCGCGTCATCAGCGCGCTCGGCAAGCCCTATTCCAATATCGATGCGCCGCTGTTTGTCGTCTAAGGAGGTCGCCCATGAGCGCACAGCCGCTCCCGCTCGAAGAAAATCCGCGCCGTGAGCTGCCCGACTATCTGCCGGCGCGGATGATCAACGAATTCGTCTACTGTCCCCGGCTGTTTTACTACGAGCAGGTCGAGGGAATTTTCGTCCACAACGAGCATACCGAGGAGGGCGCCGTCCAGCACAAGCGCGTGGACAAGGAGGGCGGGTCGGCCCCAAAACCTGGCGCCGTGGACGAGGAGCCCGCCGTGGTGCGCTCCATCACGCTCTCTTCCGAGGAGCACAAGGTGGTCGCCAAGCTCGACTTGGCCGAGTTCGCCGGCGGTTCGGCCACGCCGGTCGACTACAAGCGTGGACGGCCGCAAACGACCGACGAAGGTCCCCGTCCGTGGCCGGCCGATCGCGTCCAACTGGCCGTGCAGGCGCTCGCGCTGCGGGCCAACGGTTACCGCTGCGACGAGGGCGTGCTTTTCTATCACAAGACGCGGCAGCGGGTGCGCGTGGTGTTCGACGACGCCGTGATCGCCGAGGCCGAGGCGGCCATCGCGGAGGCTTGGGAGACGGCGGCGGCCGAGACGATTCCGCCGCCGCTGGAGGATTCGCCCAAGTGTCCGGGCTGCTCGCTGGTGGGGGTGTGTTTGCCGGATGAGACCCGGGCGACACAGGGGGTCGCCGGGGAGGAGGCGAGCCAGCTTGACCTGTTCGCCGGGAAGCCTGCACGCAAGCAGCCGAGGCGGGAGGCGCGATTGCTGGTGGCGCCGCGGGTGGACTTGCGGCCGTTGTATGTGAACACGCACGGGCTGTCGATCGGCAAGTCGGGCGGGGTGTTGCGGATCAAGGATCGCGACAAGAAAGTGGTGCAGGATGTTCGGATTAACGAAGTCTGTCAGGTCAACCTGATGGGCAACATCCAGATCACGACGCAGGCCGTGCAGGAGCTATGCCAGAGCGAAAAGCCGGTTTGCTACTTCTCGCAGGGCGGCTGGTTCTACGGCGTGACGACGGGGATGAGCACCAAGAATGTGCTGCTGCGTCGAGCGCAGTTTCGGTTGGCCGAGGAGGCGTGGTTCTGCCGGCGGGTGGCGTCCCGACTGGTGGCGGGCAAGATTCGCAACCAGCGAACGATGCTGTTGCGGAACCATATTGAGCCGCCGGAGGTGGAGCTGCGGGAGCTCAAGCGGTTGGTGGGACGGGCGGAGAGGGCCGTTTCGCTGGAGGAGCTGTTGGGGATTGAGGGATTGGCGGCGCGGCTGTATTTTGGAGCGTTCTCGGGAATGGTGAAGCGCGGGGACGAGTGGGACGGGGATGCGGCGTTGAGCTTTGATTTTCAGTCGAGGAATCGGCGGCCGCCGCGAGACCCGGTAAATGCCTTGCTATCGCTGGCGTACAGCCTGTTAGCAAAGGACCTGACGGTGGCTTGCTATGCGGTGGGATTCGATCCGATGATCGGGTTCTACCATCAGCCGCGGCACGGGCGGCCGGCGCTGGCGCTGGACTTGATGGAGCCGTTGCGGCCGCTGATCGCGGACTCGGCGGTGCTGAGCGCGGTGAATACGCGCATGG
>CAYOPA010000752.1:0-1889 GCA_964405625.1 uncultured Bryobacterales bacterium | reverse complement strand
GTGGTCCTCGACCCTTTCGTCAAGGCCTTCGCCGGCAAGTCGATCCGCGCCAAGGACTGGGCCGAAAAGCACCTGCGTGTCACGGGCCTTGCCTGGAGCATCGTGCGCTCCGGCGGCATGACGCTGCGACCGGGGAGGGGCGGGCCGATCGCGGTCGAGAGCTCCCACGTGGTGGGCTACATCAACCGGACGGATCTCGGTGACGTGGTCTGGCAGGTGCTGAACAGCCGCCGGGCCGTTGGCCGGGTCTATGCCGCGGTGGACCGCGCCCGGGCCATACACATGAACGGCGACCCGGTGGAACCGGCAGATCTGCAGGATCCGCCGGCTGGCGCGGATTGACACTGCCGGGGCACCCCCGGACAATTCCGCCCCCGCGTGGTGATGTAGCTCAGTTGGTTAGAGCGCGGCACTCATAATGCTGAGGTCGGTAGTTCAACTCTACCCATCACCACCATCTATTCAGTCACTTACGACGCCGCGGTATTCGACCCGATTTCCGTAAGTGCACGGTAAGGGCAATCGCTCCCGATGTGCACGTTTGTATGCTCGATCGTCACGAGGAACATGCCCGATCCGGGCCTGTCGCCGCGGTAACGCAGCCTTCAAGCACCAGCTTTCATAGTAAATATCTCTTTACTTTCACTCAAAACTAGTAAAGACTTCGTTACCATGAGTGCGCAGTCCACGGGCCGATACGTCAAAACCACTGTCGCCGGCGAGCCGGTCGCGGCCTTCGTGCCCGACGGACTTCCGCCGCGGCTATCCGCCAAGCAGTTGGCTCCTCTGACCGAACCATTGCGGGCTGCCGAAGCGGCCTTGGCCCGGCTCGATCTGGCCGGCGAGATGATCCCGTCTCTCGACTGGTTCATCTACGCGTTCGTCCGCAAGGAAGCCCTCCTGTCCTCGGAGATCGAGGGCACTCAGGCGACTCTGGTCGACGTCCTGGCCTGGGAGCAGACCGACCAACCAGGCGCCTCGAGCATCGATGACATCGAGGAGGTCACCAACTACGTTGCGGCGGTCAATCACGCCTTCAAACAGATTCACTCAGCGAAAGGTGCGCCCATCTCGGTGCGCCTGTTCAACGACTGCCACCGCATGCTCATGCGGGGCGTGCGCGGCGCCAACAAGCAACCCGGCGAGCTTCGCCGCTCCCAGAACTGGGTGGGGGGCAGCCGGCCCGGCAATGCCGTATTCGTGCCGCCGCCACCGGAGCGGGTTGGCGAGCTGCTCGGCGATCTGGAGCGCTATATCCATGCCGAGGACGATCTGGCGCCATTGCTGCGCATCGCACTCGTCCACGTCCAGTTCGAGAGCATTCACCCCTACCTCGACGGCAATGGCCGGCTGGGTCGGATGCTGATCGCCCTGCTTCTGGACCACTGGCAACTACTCAGGAGTCCGATGCTGTACCTCAGCCTCTATCTCAAGCAGAACCAGGCCGCGTACTACCGATGGCTGGGCGCTATCCGAACAGAGGGCGACTGGATCGGCTGGCTGCGCTTTTTTCTGCTTGGTGTCGCCGAGATTGCCGAGGACGCCAGCCGAACCGCGCGCGCCCTGTACGCCCTCGTTAGCGAGGATCGCAGGACGCTGCTGGCAACGCCCGGTGCGACCATCACGGCCATGCAACTCTTCGAGAAGTTGCCCGAACACCCGGTTGTGACGATGCCGCTGGTGACCCGGCTCGTGTCAACCAGCAAGCCCACCGCGGGGAAGGCGATCGACGTGTTGATCAAAGCCGGCATCCTTGCCGAGGTTGGCGATCGTAAGCGTGACCGGCTGTACCGCTATGATTGCTATTTGCGGCTCCTTGACTAGCTAGTAGACGCCCGTGAACCAGGAGTCCCCTTTCGATCTCACCAGGCCGAGCCGGCGGGCGCTCG
>CAYOPA010000751.1:0-1912 GCA_964405625.1 uncultured Bryobacterales bacterium | reverse complement strand
CCTGCTCAGTAATTATTGGGCCAAGGAGTGTCTCACTGATGTTGGCACGGAGGGTCCTCCGCTCCTTTGGACTATCGCAAGCCCATAGTGCTGTTGCACAACAAGTGTATTATGTCGTGCAAATGCAAGTAGATCTAGCTGGAGCTCTGCAGAGGAGAAATCAGTCCGCCAAGCGGTCCGACTACGAACAGCGGATCATTCGATTGGAAGACTGATGGCCGCGATGCACCGCAGACACGCACCGGCTCGTCCCTACGGCAGTCTCCTCATGGCCGCCCGTTCTCCGGATTGGTGTAACGTGGTGAAACTCGCTTACTCGCGAGGTCACGACCCGGCAGGAAGGTACGAAAGGTGAAATCCCAAAACCCAGCGGAAGGGATCACGACATGAGCGCCCACACCCGACGGCCGTATTCCCCATCAGCAGGAACCAGCCGTTGACTCCACAATCCGAAACTCAAACCCTTCCCCAACGCCCGCCTCGCGTCGGCGAGCTGGTCCAAGTTCGCTCTCGGCGTTGGCTGGTCGACGAAGTCATCGAACCCAAGCTCGCCGGTCAGACGTGCTCGGTCAGGCTCTCCTGCGCCGATGACGACGCTCAGGGCCAGTCCCTCGAAGTTCTTTGGGAGTACGAGCTCGACCGTTTGATCCTTGCGGAGGAGGGCTGGGCCGACCTCGCCGCCAAGGGCTTCGACCAGCCGCGCCAGTTCGCGGCCTTTCTCCACACGCTTCGCTGGAACTGCGTCACCGCCACCGACCCCAATCTCTTCCAAGCCCCCTTCCGCGCGGGCATCAAGATCGACGCGTACCAGATGGAGCCGCTGCGCAAGGCCCTCCGTCTGCCGCGCGTCAACCTTTTCATCGCCGACGACACCGGCCTCGGCAAAACCATTGAGGCCGGCCTGATCGCCCGCGAGTTGCTCCTTCGCAAAAAGGCCAAGACCATCGTCGTCGCGACCCCGCCGTCCGTCCTGGAGCAGTGGCAGGCGGAGCTTGAAGAGCGGTTCGGCCTCGTCTTCGAGTTGCTCGACCGCGGCTACCTGGCGCGCATGCGCCGCGAGCGTGGTTTCGGCGTCAACCCCTGGCGCACCCACAGCCGGTTCCTGATCTCCCACAACCTGCTGATCGACCCGGCCTACGCCGATCCGATGCGGGAGTGGCTGGGACCGTTCTTGCCGGGCAGCCTGCTCATTCTCGACGAAGCTCACCACGCCGCCCCGGCGAGCGGCGGACGCTACGGCATCGAGACCAAGTTCACCCGCGCCGTTCGCGAACTCGCCAAGCGCTTCGAGCACCGTCTGTTCCTCTCCGCCACACCGCACAACGGCCACTCGAACAGCTTCTCGACGCTCCTCGAACTGCTGGACCCCTACCGCTTCACCCGCGGCGTCAAGGTCCGGGGCAAAAAGGCGCTCGACGACGTGATGGTGCGGCGCCTCAAGGAAGATATTCGCTCGGTCCAGGGCGGATTCCCCAAGCGCATCATCGAGCGCATCGTCATCGACGGCCTTCCCGACGACGCTCCCGAGCTTGCGCTCTCCCGCCTGCTCGACGAGTACCGCACAACACGCGAGCAGCGCTTCGCCGCCACGTCGCTCCGCGCGCAGGCCGCCGCGGGCCTTCTCGTCGTCGGCTTGCAGCAGCGCCTGCTGTCGTCAATTGAGGCCTTCGCACGGAGCTTGAAGGTCCACCGGGCGACCGTGGAGAGGCAGTGGGAGAAAGGCCTCGCCGGCGACGCCGCCAAGCACGCCCCGTCGGACGCGGAAGAGGCCAAGCTGTTCACAACGGCGCCCGACTCCGACGACGAGCGCGGCGAGTGGAGCACGGCAGAGCTGGAAGCCGAAGAGGCGTCGCAGATCGAAGCGGCCACAAACGCTGCGGAGTCCGAATCTCCCCGTGACCCCGAAGCCGAG
>CAYOPA010000750.1:418-1931 GCA_964405625.1 uncultured Bryobacterales bacterium | reverse complement strand
GATAGAGCACGTCACGCTTGAGGTCGGTGTCGTCTGGCGCGGTAAACTCTACGTCCTGCTGTAGTTGTTCCATGGCCTGCTGCGCCCCGCCTAGCCCGGCACCTAGCGTGGTGTCTCCCTTGGGCTTGGGATTCTTGGCGGCCCGCTGGATGGGCTTCTTGGGCTCGGGCGCTGCGGGCTCCAGCGCCGGTGCGGCGGGCTGCGCCTGGACTTCGGGGGCTACCGGAGCTGCGAGTCCCTTCGCCGCTTCCGGGGCGTTATCTTCGTATACCCGGCCAGCGTATGGGTCGTACACCGGCTTCTTGCCGGGCTTCCATTCTGATCGCTCGCCCTCCCACACTTTGCCGTTGTAAGAAACGTGATACTTCTTGCCGTTGTGGGTGAACGCCCCGGCAGGCGTTTCCGACGAGCCCGTGTCCTGGTCTTTATCGCGGATAGCCGAGTAGTGTTCGCTCATGGCCTTGAACACTTGTTCGTCAGTAGGCGCTGGCTTCTCCGCTGCGGGCTCCAGCGCCACGGGCTCGGCCTTGGGCGCAACAACGCTGGAAGATGGCCTGTATTCGTACACGCCGTCGGCCTTGGCCAACAGGCCCTCGGCGAACGCCTCTGCCACCACTTCGTCCTTAAGGCCCAGTCTGATATATCCACGCAGGGATTCCTCGCCAGAGCCCATAAGCTGATCGACAACGGAGTCCGGGACCTGGTCGCGCAGCACATGGCCGAGTTCGTGCTTCAGCGTTTTCGCCGGGTCAGAAGCATCGGCGTTGAGCCGGATCGTGGCCTTCTTGAGCGAGACGTTGCCCTGATCGCTCAGGCCAAACTTGTGCGGCGGCTCGATCTGGACACGGCTGATGCCGAGTTCCTTCAACAGATCCCTGATGCCTGGGTCAGACAGGGCCTGCCTGAAGGATGCGACCCTGTCATTCCTGATCTCTGCGTTATTCTCCAGCGCCACCCCGTCTATCGGCTCTACCGGGCCGGGCTCTGCGACATCGCCAGATATCGCCGGCCTCGCCGTGGATGACAGCGCCCCGCCCATAAACTTGTCCGGGATATTCGCTTGGCTGGGCTCAAGTCGAAAGTCAACGCTCCTGACTCTTTCATTAAAGGAGCGGATCTTGATGAACTTGCTGAAATCGCCAATCGGCATCGTGGCCGAAAACCCGTCGGTGTCCTTCACCCTGACGCTAGACCCCGGCAAGGCGGCGGCTAGGCCGTCCACGTCGGTGTCTTTGTTCATTGATAGTTGGGCAACCTCGCCGCGCCTGTCTCCCCATCCCTCGCCATAGCGATGGACGTTGACGCCGTGCTTTTCTGCGATGTCAATCTGCTCGGTGATCGTCTCAGCCTTGGGCGCAACAGCGGCCGGAACATCGGCCTTCTTCGGCCTCAACAGCCTGCCAGACGGCGTGCGCTTGGGCTCAATTGCAGCCGGTCGCTTGTCTGGTTTCGACGGCTTTAGCTCGACGCCGGGCTCCCATTGCGGTACGGTTTCACCCGGCACCCGCTCGGC
>CAYOPA010000750.1:0-408 GCA_964405625.1 uncultured Bryobacterales bacterium | reverse complement strand
CGCTCGGCGTTTCTCCGCCCCATTTCTGCAACGCCGTCGATGTAGCGCCTCGCCCCCTCAATAGTGTTTTCGCCGTCCACCCACTTGTGGTCCATGGTGGCGTCATCAAGCGCCGGGAAAAACACCTTGCCGCCGTCTTTAGAGACGACCGCGATGTTGCCGTTCTCGGCACTGGCGATGTATTGACCACCGTATTCTTCGACCACATTCAAAACCCTGCGGCCATAAACCGGGTGATCGGTGGTAACGGTTGCCGGCGGCACCGGCCCGGTCTTTACCGCGTGCGGTTCCGTGGATATGGCGGGAGTCGGCGCGATATCGGCGGAACTAGCAGGCGGTTCCGTGGATATGGTCGGAGTCGGGACGATATCGGCGGAACTGGCGGGCGGCTCAACCGGTGCCCCAACT
>CAYOPA010000749.1:0-1933 GCA_964405625.1 uncultured Bryobacterales bacterium | reverse complement strand
ACATGATTCCGCACCGCCTGGAGCGCGCCCGCGAGATGGGCGCCGACTTGGCCGTCGACGTTTCGAAAGACTCGATCGCCGACGCCGTCAGAGACCTCACCGGCGGCAAGGGCGCTGACGTGGTGCTGGACGCCGCAGGCAAGCCGGAATCGATCCAGGCCGCGATCAAGTCGCTTAAGCCGGGCGGTCGCATCGTCATCATCGGCATCCCGTCGGAAGCCTACACGCCGATTCCGTTTTGGCCCGCGCTGCATGCCGAGGCCACCATCAAGGTCCAAAAACGCAGTAACGGCAACGATCACGAGGCGCTGGAGATCATCAAGGCCGGCAAGATCGACCCCGAAAAGATCCTGTCGCACCGGTTCTCGCTCGAAGACGGCGCGAAGGCGTTTTCGGTAATGGGGAATTACGAAGATGGGGTGATTAAGCCGCTGATTGAGTTTTAGGGACCGGGTTTCAGGTGTCGGGGACCAGGATAGTTTGGACCGGATTGGCCGCTTTCCTCGTTCTGGCCGCGGGCTTGCTTATGCTCAGCGCGCTTGTGGACTCGATGACGTTCTATCCGTCCGCCTACCCGGACGGCTACTGGGAGCTTGCCGAGGAGCTCGGGGCGGAGGACGTCGAGCTTGAGGCCGGCGACGGAGTGAAGTTGCACGGCTGGTTTGTTGCGACGGCTGCGCGGCCGGCGCTGGTCTCGACCGTATTCCTGCACGGCAACGCCGGCAACATCACCCACCGCGCCGCTTCCATCCAGGCCGTCACGCAGGCCGGCTCCAACCTGTTAATGATCGATTACCGAGGCTACGGCAAGAGCGGCGGCAAACCCAGCGAAGAGGGGCTGTACCTGGACGCCGTCGCGGCCTACGATTGGCTGGCGGCGCGCGAGGGTGGCGGGATCGTCTGTCACGGCGAATCGTTGGGTACCGCGGTGGCGGCCGATCTGGCGACCCGCCGGTCCTGCGCCGGGCTGATTCTGGAGGCGCCGTTTCCTTCAAGACAAGTGGTCGCGGGCCGGGTTTTGCCGCTCGTCGGCCCGCTCGTCGCCCGAGGCTTTGAGACGGCCGCCAAGCTGGCGCACGTCGAAGCGCCTCTGCTTGTGATTCATGGGACGGCGGATCGGGTGATTCCGCAAAGTCTGGGGCGGGAGGTTTTCGAGGCCGCCCGCGAGCCGAAGCAATTCTGGAGCGTCCAGGACGCGGGGCACAACGACTTGGTTTACGCGGCGGGGCCGGAGTATGGGCGGCGCCTGCGGAGCTTTTACGGGTCAATTCAAGCGGATTGAAGCCACCGGCCCCATCCCGGCCCTGTGCTAGATTCAGCAGTTGACCCGCCGCTCCTTCCTGGCGCTGGCCGCGCTGCCGGCCGCGTTGCGCGCCAACTCCGACCCCGCGCGGGCCGTGCTCGACGCCATCGAGCAGTCCGAAACGCTCGGCCCCACCATCCGCTTTATCTGCGATGAGCTCGGCGCCCGGCCGGCCGGGACCGCCGCCATGCGCCGCGCCGCTGACTGGGCCGTTGACGCCTTTCGCGAGGCCGGGGCGACCGATGTCCGCCTGGAAAGCTTTACCATCCCCACCCTCTGGCGCGAAGGCGACACGCGGGTCGAGATCCTGGCCCCAGCCGCTTTCAGGGCGCACGCGGCGTCCACGGCTTGGTCTCCGCCCACCCGCCGCCGGGGCTTGGAGGCCGAGGTCGTCGACGGCGGGAGCAGAGAGGGCGCCATCCGCCGACTCGGCGATCAGGCTCGCGGAAAGATCGTCCTGGTCCGGCTCGACGAGGTGCGCACGTTCCACGACCTTGGCGTGGAGCAGCGTGACGCCATCCTGGCCCTGCGCGAGGCCGCCGAGGTCGGCGCGGCCGCGATGCTGCTGGTTTCCACCCGCCCCGACCGGCTGCTCTATCGCCACGTGCACAGCGTGAACGGCGAGATCGA
>CAYOPA010000748.1:1075-1937 GCA_964405625.1 uncultured Bryobacterales bacterium | reverse complement strand
ATCCACGGCGAGCGAGGCGAGGCTCGGCGGGGCTCTTGTTGACCCAAGGGCCCCGTGCGGGTCCTTCCGCGCGACTCGCCGGCCAGCGGGTGATTCAGTGGCGCCGCCTCGGTATTCAGATGCCGCGCGCAACCCTTAACTGAATCCGTGGGGCGATTCGCGGATCAACGCAGCCATCGGATATTCCACCTAGCACAGCGATTCGCCGTTTTCTGCCAGAATAGCCCTTCGCGCCCAGGAATGTACCCGGATCTCAAGCCTGAACAGCAGGCCCGCCTGATCATCGACCAGATGCTCACGGCCGCCGGCTGGACCGTCCAGCGGCTCGCCGGCCTCAACGTCACCGCCGGGCGTGGCGTCGCCGTCGCGGAGTTTCCGCTGCGCGCCGGCCATGGCTTCGCCGACTACCTGCTCTACGTCGACGCCTCGCCTGTCGGCGTGGTCGAGGCCAAACCCGAGGGCTACACCCTCACCGGCGTCGAGATTCAGTCCGAGAAGTACAGCGCCGGCCTGCCTCCCGAGCTGCGTCCGCCGCGCTTGCCGCTGCCGTTTCTCTATCAGACCACCGGCTCGGAAACCCGCTTCACCAGCCTGCTCGATCCCGACGCCCGCAGCCGTCCCGTTTTCCACTTCCATCGGCCCGAGACCCTCGGCGCATGGCTCGACAAAGAGCTCAAGGACCCCGGTTCGACTCTCCGCGCCCGCCTGCGCGCCATGCCGCCGCTGATCGAAGACAATCTCTGGCCCGCGCAGATCCGCGCCATCCGCCGGCTCGAACGCTCCTTCGCCCAGGATCGACCGCGCGCCCTCATTCAGATGGCCACCGGCTCGGGCAAGACCTTCACCGCCTGCAACTTCGTCT
>CAYOPA010000748.1:0-1065 GCA_964405625.1 uncultured Bryobacterales bacterium | reverse complement strand
AGTTCCAAGCCTTCGCCACGCCCGACGACGGCCGCAAATTCTCCGATCTCTACAACGTCCAGCACCTGCACTCCAACAAGCTCGACTCCGTCGCCAAGGTCTGCATCACCACCATCCAGCGCCTGTTCTCCATGCTCAAGGGCGAGCCCGACTTCGACGAGAGCAGCGAGGAGGAGTCCGCCTTTCTGCTCAACGGCGCCGCCGCCCGGCCCGTCCCCGTCGCCTATAATCCGTCCATCCCCATCGAGACCTTCGACTTCATCGTGACCGACGAGTGCCATCGCTCCATCTACGGCCAGTGGCGCCAGGTGCTCGAATACTTCGACGCCTTTCTGATCGGCCTCACGGCCACGCCGTCGAAGCAGACCTTCGGCTTCTTTAACCAGAACGTCGTCTCCGAATACGGCCATGCCGACGCGGTCGCCGACGGCGTCAACGTCGACTTCGACGTCTACCGCATCTCCACCGCCATCTCCGAGCAAGGCTCGGCCGTGGACGCCGGCTTCTACGTGGACAAGCGCGACCGCCAGACCCGCGCCCGCCGCTGGCAACAGCTCGACGAGCCGCTCACTTACACCGCCGGCCAGCTCGATCGCGACATCGTGGCCCCGGACCAGATCCGCACCATCATCCAGACCTTCCGCGACCGCCTGCCCACGGAGATTTACCCCGGCCGCACCGAGGTCCCCAAGACGCTCAGTGGCAAAATCCGCCGGGTGGAGTTGCGCGAACGGGAGATCGAGCGACAGCAGGAACAGGGTCAGTCCCCGGCTCAAGAATATTTTTACTGGGACTTCAAAGAACTATCATCCAAGAAAGACTGATGCACGATAATGACGCGGAGCAAATCGATTCGATTTGCTCCGCACATTGCAACCGCACGGAGCAGCAACCATGATTTTTGATCTGACCGAGGAACAACAGGTTCTCAAGGAAACGGTGCGGGACTTCTCCGTCAACGAGATCGCCCCTTCGGCCGCAGCGCGCGACGACGAGGAACGGTTCATCCAGATCGTAAGTTTTACCACCGACGGTCACATGCTGCTCCGCCATCGCTTCGAGCAG
>CAYOPA010000747.1:0-1937 GCA_964405625.1 uncultured Bryobacterales bacterium | reverse complement strand
TGGGATCGCCGTCTCCAGGCCGTCTTCCACGATCGCCGCGAACACGGCGGCTGGTCCGCCGCCGGGCAGTCCGCGCACCTGGGCGCGCAGGCCCACGCCGGTCTCGTTGACGGCCGTCAGCACCCGCACCGTCCCCTTGGGCAGCTTCGCCGCCTCGCGCATCGCCGCCTCGATGTACGGTTCGTCCGAGCCGTTCGCCTCCACCAGCCCGTCCACGATCGCCTGCGGCGTATAGACCCGCATCGGCCAGCGCATGGAGTACCAACCCTGCCGCTCCGTCCATTCGGGCGACGCGAACGGGTCGCGCCAACCCTTGCCGTCGCGGAAGTCCACGTGCGCGCTGATCACGATCGCCTCCACGCCCGGCACCGGTTGGTCGCGGTGTAGCCGCCGCAGCAAGGCGTCCGCCGCCGGGCAGTTGGCGCAGCTCTGCGAGGTGAAGAGCTCCACCAGGACCGGCGTGCGCGCCGGAGGCTCCTCGGCCGACAGCGCTGCGCACAAAGTCAGCGTCAAGGCGATAGCGAGGGTCCGGAGCACGTTCCTTCATTGTCACCAAATCCGCGTCTGGCCGGGTTCTATACTGAAGGCAAATGCGGCTCGACGCTTGGGACGACTATGTGGCGCGGCGCTACCAGCCCGGCAAGCCGGAGGACGCGTTCCGCTCCTACTCCGACGCGCCGCCGGCGGTCAAGGAGCTCTACCGCCAGAACCACGAAGGCCAGACGCTCGCCTTCGTCCGCTCGCGCCACGCCGAGTACGTCCCCGCCCGCCGCGAGACCACCAGCATGTGGGAGGCGCTCGAACGGCTCAACGAGCTGGTCGACGATTCCGACCCCGACACCGATCTTCCGCAGATCGCCCACGCCCTACAAACCGCCGAAAAAGCCCGCGCCGACAACCAGCCCGACTGGCTACAGCTCGTCGGCCTGATCCATGACGCGGGCAAGATGCTCTGCTTCTGGGGCGAGCCGCAATGGGCCGTCGTGGGCGACACGTTCCCAGTCGGCTGCGCCTTCTCGGACAAGATCGTCTACCCGGAATACTTCGCCAATAACCCGGATGTTTCCGATCCGCTCCTGTCGAGCGAGATGGGAATCTACGAGCCCGGCCGCGGCCTGGACAATGTCCTAATGGCCTGGGGCCACGACGAGTATATCTACCAGACTCTGCGCGACTCCAAGCTGCCGGCGCCCGCGCTGGCGATGCTGCGCTACCACTCCTTCTACCCCTGGCACCGCGATGGCGCCTACGCGCGGCTGATGGACGAAACCGACCGCGAGAAGCTGTTCTGGGTGCGCGAATTCAACCAGTACGACCTGTATTCCAAGAGCGACGCCGCGCCGGATATCCAGGCCTTACGCCCGTATTATCAAGCCCTGATCGACAAGTACCTGCCCGCCCGCATCCAGTGGTGAAAATGAGCCGGTAACGGCGCTCAAAAGCCTCCCGTCTGCTCCAATATGCGCCCGGAGGAGAGACAACGATGTTGACCATGCGGAAGATGTTGCCGATTGCCCTGATGGTTTTGCTGCCCGGCGGGCCGCTGACCTTGCCGGCCGAGGCTCGCGGCGGAGACTCGTCGTTCCAGCTCTTCGACGGCAAGACCAAGAAGCGGGCCGACAAGCGCTGGAAGCGGTCCCAGAAGGACCTGCGAAAGAATACCAAGCGGTACAATAAGATCGCCCGAAAGACTCTTAAGCGAACGGACAAACAATTGCGTCGGCAAATGAAGAGTTGGGGCCGCTAATATATGTAAATAAATAAAATTTACAACTCGCTAAAATTTATTGATTGAATGAATCGTGTAGTTCCATTTGCCGCGAAATGGGGTATCCACTTGACTCAGGTAACCCCAACATCTTGTGGTCGGCGTCAGCCCGGCTCGGCGTCCCAATCGGCCACGATCGAGCGGTACGGCGTGGGCTCGGCCGCGACGG
>CAYOPA010000746.1:216-1951 GCA_964405625.1 uncultured Bryobacterales bacterium | reverse complement strand
ACGCGCTCGATGTGCGCTATGCGCAAAACCTCGGAGTCGAGCCCAAAAAGCTGCAACCGGGCGGACGGGCGCCGCATCTCTACGGTTGTCATGATAAAATCTTAGCGTTATAACATCAGATTTTTAGATTTCTACTTGACACCATCAAGCTCAGGTTTTATTCTTCCGATAGAGGCAATACAGGAGCCGAGAACCCATGAGACTGATCACCTACCCCAATCCGAGCTGGCGGCCGCGCGCCGCCTCCGCCGCCCAGACCCCGGCGGCCTTCGTTCCAGCCGTCGATGTGATCGACGCGGAAAAGGAATACAGATTGCAACTCGATCTACCGGGCGTGGACGATTCAAGCGTCGAGGCCCGCATTGAGGAGGGCGTTTTGCGAATCAGCGGCGAGCGCAAAGGCCCGGAGACGAACGGTTCGACCAATTGGCTGCGCCGAGAGCGCGCCGCCGGAGCCTTCGAGCGCAGCTTCAAGCTGCCCGAGGCCGTGGACGCTGACGGCGTCGAGGCGCGTTTTGAGCGGGGCGTGCTGGAAATCCGCATCCCAAAGGTCGACCGCAGCCGCCGCATTCCGATTCAGTGAGTCAAATCACCCCATTCAGAAGGAGGACAAAACCATGTCGCTGATGAGATACAACCCCCGGAACATGACTCCCTGGTTCGACTTCGACCGCTTCTTCGACGAGATCGACCGCGGCGTCGGGCCCACACGCGGCGAATCCCGCGCCTGGGCGCCGGCCGTCGATATCTACGAAGACGAAAAGGAGATCGTGGTCTCCGCCGACCTGCCCCAAATGGATGAAAAGGACCTCGATGTTCGCGTTGAGGACAACCACCTCCACATCACGGGCGAGCGCAAGTTCGAAAACGAGGAGAAGAAGGAAAACTACCACCGGGTGGAGCGCCGCTACGGCTCCTTCCAGCGGACCTTTGCGCTCCCGGACAACGTAGACGCCGAGAAGATCGAAGCCAAGTACGATAAGGGCGTCTTGAAGGTCCATCTGCCGAAGATGGAGAAACCGGCCAACGCCCGCGCCATCCCGATCCAGAAGTAACCGGTCGGGATACGGAGACTTTGGCGGGCCAGGCAAGGGCCCGGCCCGCCGTTTAACCAGCGGCGACTTCGCCGCGGCCACGCAAGGAGGCAGCAGCCATGATTCGTTTCGACAAGTTCACTCAAAAAGCCCAAGAGGCCGTGCAACGCACGCAGACCCTGGCCTCCGAG
The DNA here is from genome assembly GCA_964405625.1 of uncultured Bryobacterales bacterium. Classification (GTDB taxonomy): domain Bacteria; phylum Acidobacteriota; class Terriglobia; order Bryobacterales; family UBA6623; genus RI-231. The sequence continues at coordinate 726 of CAYOPA010000746.1, read as the reverse complement.
CATTCGCACCAGCAGGTCGTCCCCCTCCATTTGCTCATCGCGTTGAGCGAGGAGCGGGAGGGCGTGGTGCAGGCAGTGTTCGCCAAATGCGGCATCGTGCCGCGGGTGGTGGTCGAGGACGCAACCAAGCTGCTGGCTTCGATTCCGCAGGTCAAAGGCGCCGAAGGCGGAACACACATGGCGCCCCAGCTCGCCGAGCTATTCCAGAAAGCCCAACAGGAAGCCGAGCGCTTCAAGGACGAGTACGTCTCCACCGAGCATTTGCTGCTGGCTCTAAGCCAGAATAAGGGCGACGCCTCCGGGCGGCTGCTCAACGAGATGGGCGCCACCCATGACGCCATTCTCCACGCGCTACAAGCGGTGCGAGGCAACCAACGCGTGACCGACCAGAACCCGGAATCGAAGTACCAAGCCCTGGAGCGCTACGCTCTCGACCTGACCGAGCGCGCGCGGGAAGGCAAGCTCGACCCGGTCATCGGCCGCGATGAGGAGATCCGCCGCGTCATCCAG
>CAYOPA010000746.1:0-206 GCA_964405625.1 uncultured Bryobacterales bacterium | reverse complement strand
AGGTGCTCCCCCGCCGCACCAAAAACAACCCGGTTCTCATCGGCGAGCCCGGCGTCGGCAAAACGGCCATCGTCGAAGGGCTGGCCCAGCGCATCCATAACGGCGACGTGCCGGAGTCGCTCAAGAACAAGAAGCTGGTCTCGCTGGACCTGGCCTCGATGGTCGCCGGCACCAAGTTCCGCGGCGAGTTCGAGGAGCGGCTCAAG
>CAYOPA010000745.1:0-1955 GCA_964405625.1 uncultured Bryobacterales bacterium | reverse complement strand
TGGCCGATCGGGTCCTCGGCCTCCAGCGTCCACTCGGCGGGCTCGGGCTGATCGCGCGGCCAGAGCTTGCCGAAGAGCTTGGTCGGCCCGCCTTCGGTGCTCGGCTCCACGCGGAACTTGAGTGTGTACCAGACGTCCGGATCAATCGTCACGTTCTTCTGCGCCGAAAAGCGCTCGAACTCCGACATCCAGGTGCGCATCATCAGCACCTGCTTGTTGCCCATGGCGTCGAGCGTGTAGCGGTGCGAGACTAAACCGGCGTCCGGCATCCGGCGCTTCTGCTCGGTCGGCATGAAGTCCATCTGAATTTCGTAGTCGCGCGCGTCGGGGTCGCCGAAATAGACGCTGGTGCGCCAGCTCCGCTGGTTGGTGGAATCCTTAAACAGGACCTTCTCGCCGTCCTTTTCCTGGACGCTGAAGCGCCCGCGCGCGCCCGGCCAACCCAGCGGCACGGAACCGACCTCGTAGTCGTTAAAGTCCTGCGAGTACGGCACGGTCTGTTTAACAGCGGCCACGGCCGAGCCCTTGAGCTCGCCCAGGGTCGCCGTCACGATGCCCGCCTGCGAGCGATTGACGGCGGCCACCGCCAGCGTGTCGCCGCTAATTTCGCCTTGCAAGGCGCCTTCCTTGGCCCAGCTCACGCCGGTGGCGGGGCCTATCAGCCTCCCCTGCGCGTCATACGTGCGCGCGGTGAATTTCTGCTTGTCGTTGGGGTAGAGGACAACCTCGGCCGGACGCACTTGCAAATGCGCCGGCTGGGCGCCCGCCGGAGCGGATTCCGGCGCGCTGAGCTTTGGCGTCATCGTCACGGCCTTGGCGTCGCTGCGGGCGATGGCATAGAGGTCGTTGTTCGTCGAAAGGAAGACCGCGCCATTGGCGATGGCCGGCGAGCCGTTGATCTGCGTCGCCGAGCCGTCAGCGTTCTTGAACATCTGGCGGTGCAGCTTTTCCGGCGCGCCGCGGCCGTTGAGCTTGAAGATGTGGAACCCGCCGTCCACGTCGGAGACATACAGCTTGCCGTCGCCGATGACCGGGGAGCCGCGCTGCGCAATGCCGATGTTGGCTTCCCAGAGCCGCTCGCCGTTCTTGGTGTCAAAGGCGACCAGGTTGGCGGAGTTGTCCACGTGGTAGAGAATGCCGTCCTTCACCGCGGGTGAGGCGTATCCGCCGGTAAAGCCGTCCACCATCCAAAGCTCTTTGGGCTGGCCGTCGGTCACCTGCTTGGCGTCCAGAGCCACCACCCGGCCCATTGCCGTCGAACCGTCCACGTTCTCCTCGGAATGGGAGGCGAAGACGACGCCGTTCTCTTCGACAGGCGAGGAGTTCAGCCCGCGCTTCGACATCTTGAAGCCCCAAACCTTCTTGCCCGTTCCGACTTGCAGCGCGTACAGCGCGCCGTCGCCGTTGCCGGCAAGCAGCAGGCGCTGGCCGTTGATCACGCGCACGATCGGCGCGCAGTAGGTGGTGTCGTACGGCGCTTCGCCGGGCGTGGAGAGCCAAACCGTCTCGCCGGTGGCCTTGTCGAGCGCGTAGAAGCGATGGCGCGGGATGAAATTGGGGGAAATGCCGGCCGTCAGGAAGCTGACAATCACCAGATCGCCGTCCACGATCGGATTCACCGTGCGACCGCCGAAACCGGAAAACCGGCCGATCTGCTCATCCAGCGACCGCGACCAGACGATCTTGCCGTCGGGATTGTAGACCGTCACCACGCCGGAGATGGCGTGCGAGACGATGTTGCCCGTGGCGGGGTCCGAGACCAACGACGCCCAGCCGACGCGATGATGCGGGATGTCGGTCTGGAAGACGTTCTGGCGATGCTCCCACAGCGTCTTGCCTGTCTTTTCGTCGACGCAGACCACCTGTTCCTGCCACTTCTTGGGGTCTTGCGGCTCCGACAGGCGGATCATACAGACCTTGCCGCGCGTCACGATCGGGGTGGCCCTGCCGCCGAG
>CAYOPA010000744.1:0-1963 GCA_964405625.1 uncultured Bryobacterales bacterium | reverse complement strand
TGTGCGGGAACTCGTACTTCTCGTACAGGCCCATCGACATGCACAGGTCGTTCTGACCCAAGAAGAGGATGTCCACGCCGGGAACAGCCGCGATCTCGGCGATGTTCTCAATGCAGGACGCCGTCTCCACCTGCAGGGCGACGGTGATGTTTTTGTTGGCGTTGCCGACGTAGCCCAGCAGGCCGGCTTTGTTCGTCGAGCGCTGCGGGAAGTAGACCGAGCGCGTGCCGGCGGTCGGGTACAGGCAGCAGTTCACGGCTTCGCGCGCTTCGGCGGCGGTGTTGATGTACGGAATCAACACGCCGTCGGCGCCCATGTCGAGCGCCTGCTGGATGCCGGAGCGGTCATGCACGCCGCCGACGCGGACCATCGACTTGGCGCCGCCGCTGGTGATCGCGGCCAACATGCCTGACAGACTGGGGTTGTCCATCGGGCCGTGCTGGGTGTCGATCAGCAGCCAGTCGTAACCGGAGTGCGCGAGCTGCTCGGTGACGGTGGGGCTGTGCGAATTGATGAAGAGGCCGAACTTGGGCTGTCCTGAGCGCAGTTGCTCCTTGAACTGAGCGCCGGTGAGTACGTCTGGCATGCGATTGAAGTCTCCTGTCTAGTTGCGTAACGTCGGGGGCGAACGCCCAGTGTAGCCGGACGCGGCGCCACGCGTCAGCCCCTTCCGGCTCGCGGGCTTGCTAAGATTGCCGCTGTGAACCGCCGTAACTTCCTCACCGCTTCCGCGGCAGCCCTCGGCGCCGCCTCCATGGCCTCGGCGCAGACGCCCGACACCGTCCGCATCGCCATCATCGGCGTGGGCGGGCGCGGCACGCAGCTCATGAAGGCCTTTTCCGAGGTCCCGGGCCTCGAGATCGCCGCCGTGGTCGATCCCGACGGCAACCGCACCGAGGAAGCCGCCGCCTGGATCAAGCAGAACAACGGCAACAGCCCCCGCGCCATGGCCGACATGCGTGAGGCCTTCGACATGCCCAACGTGGACGGCGTGGTCGTGGCCACCACCAACCACTGGCACGTGCTCACGTCCATCTGGGCGATGCAGGCCGGCAAGCACGTCTATTGCGAAAAACCCGTCTCGCACGACCTGTTTGAAGGCCGCCAGCTCGTCGCCGCCTCCCGCAAGTACGACCGCATCGTGCAGGGCGGCACGCAGCGCCGCTCCTCGGGCCGCTGGCGGCGGGCCGTCGAACTGCTGCACGACGGCAAAATCGGCGACCTCTACCTGGCCAAGTGGTTCTTCCCCGGCCGGCGCGACTCGATCGGCTTCCAACCCGAGGAGCCGCCGCCGAATTGGCTGAACTGGGATCTCTGGCTCGGCCCCGCCCCCATGCAGGCCTATCACGGCAATCTGGTGCACTACAACTGGCACTGGTTCTGGGATTTCGGCAACGGCGAGCTCGGCAACAACGGCATCCACCTAGTGGACATTTCCCGCTGGGGCATGAACAAGGAGCTTCCCACGCGCATCAGCTCCTGGGGCGGACGCTTCGGCTACAAGGACCAGGCCCAGACGCCCAATACGCAGAACGTGCGCTGGGAGTACCCCGATGGAACCGCGATCGTAGGCGAGATTCGCGGCCTCTACACCGCCGAGCCGATGTTCTGGGACTTCTTCGGCAGTAAAGGCCACATGCACATCAAGGCCGACGGCGAATTCGTGGTCACCCTGGGCCGCAACAAAGAGCCGGAAGCCCCGGTCGACCCGCTGCCGGAGGTCAACCACTACGCCAACTGGGTGGAGGCGATCCGCTCCGGCGACCGCGGCGCGCAGAACGCAGAGATTCGCGAGACGCGGCTCTCGACCGCCCTGTGCCACCTGGGCAACGTTGCCTATCGGGTGGGCCGCGAAGTCGGCTTCGACCCCGCCACGGAGCGCTTTATCGATTGCCCCGAGGGTGATGCGATGTCGAAGCGCACGGGCCGTCCGCCGTACGTGATTCCGGACGAAGTGTAAGCA
>CAYOPA010000743.1:0-1971 GCA_964405625.1 uncultured Bryobacterales bacterium | reverse complement strand
CTGAAAGCGTAGGGGCGGCCTGCCGGCCGCCCCTACGCGAGCCGATGGCGGGCGATCTCTTGGCCGTTTTGGATCGCCACCGGGATGTCGCGGCCGTAGCGGGCCTTGAGCTCGGGATCGAGATCGATGTTCACTTCTTCCACCTCGTAGCCACGAGATTCCAGCGCCGCTTTCATCACATCGCAGAGCCCGCAGCCGGGGCGGGTGTAGAGTGTAACTCTGGGGGTCACGCCGACCTCGATCATCGCACCGCCGCAACGGCCTTGTCACGGAAACTCTCAGCCCTGTTGCGCCTTGGCGCCCGGTATATCTTTCCGGGCGAGGCGGAGCGCGACCCCGGATTCCGCGCCGAGATCGAGCGGCTGGCCGTGCGCGGGCTGTGGGCGATCGGGCTGATCACACTGGCCATGCCGCTGGTCAGCTTCGTCTTCCATGCAATCGTACAAATCGTCGAGCCGATCGACCCGCCGGGAGGCTGGACATTGGCGGCCTTCCCTGCGCTGGGCCTGCTGGCGATGGCGGCGGCGCGGCATCCCTGGGGCCGCCGCCACGCCCGGCTGCTGTCGTTGCTGTGGGGCTTGGTCAGCGGCGCGTTGTTGATTTGGGCCGAATACTATCCTCCGTGGCAACCGGAGTCGGCGCACCTGTCGGCGGCGCTCGACATTATTGTGATCTTGCTGGTCGCGGTGGTGGCGACGCCGGCCAAGCCTTGGCAGATTCTGTTGTTGGCCTTCGGGCTGAACTGGGTCAACCTGGGCCTGTCGTGGCTGGCCGTGCGATGGGAACTGCTGCCGTCCATGTCGCTGCACAACTACGCCGGGCTGGAGGTGGTGGCGTTGCTGTGTACGGGGCTGTCGGCGCTGAGCTACCACCGGATTCACGAAACGTATCTCGCCCACCGCCGGGGCATCGAGGCGCAGTCGAGGCTGTTGGTGTCTGAAAACGCCGCCGCGCTCGGCAAGTTCGCCGCCACCATTTCCCATCAGCTCAACTCGCCGTTGGGAGCGCTGAAGAGCTCGCTCGACACGCTCGAAAAGCTATCCCAACGACGGGGCGTGAACGGCTCGGACCACCGCGAGGAACTGGAGAACGAGTTGCTTGCCGGCTCGCGCCAAGCTGCATCGTCGATCGAGGACGCCGTCCGCCGTATGCAGCGCTTTACCAACCTCGACCGCGCCGAGGCCTTCCCCGTGGACTTGGCGCAACTATTGCGCGATGTCGCCGCGATGGTGGAGCCTGAAGCCGACGGGCGCGTGCGCATCGAGCTCGAATGTGACGAGCTCCCCAAGGTCTCCCTCAAGCCCCAACAGATGAGCGCGGTCTTTTTGAAGCTGTTGCGGAACGCCGTCGGCGTCAGCCGTTCCGGCGAAACGGTCCGGCTGCGGTCCGGCCGCCGAAACGGCGCCGTCGAGGTTCGCATCGCCGATCGCGGTCCGGGATTTGAGCCCGATGCCGCCCAGGAGCTCTTTGAGCCGACGTTTCAGGTGCGCAACGGCAAGGTGGTGGGCGGCCGTTGGGGCCTGTTCGCGGCGCGGCAGGCCGTGCTTGAGCACGGCGGAGAGATCACCGTTTCCAGCGAGCTTGGCGAGGGGGCCGAGGTGGTCGTCAGCCTGCCATACGAGCGGCCGGGCGGCGCAAACTAGTGCAACCCCAGTTGCGCCAAACTGTAACACCTAATACTTTTTACCGCTAGCCGTAATTTTGCTTAACCTTTTCAGCGCCGGTCGGCGTATTATTGATGAGGGGCGAGGAAACTCGGCCGACTTTGCGGCCGGATTGAATCGCTAGGTAAAAGGGTAGTTAAGACGTAGGGGGTTAATAATGACGCAACGTTTGCGTTTTGCCGGGCTTGCTCTGTCGCTGGCCTGGCTTGTTCCCATGGCCTATCCGCAGGCCTCTTCTCAGATCACCGGACAGGTGACCGACGCCACGGGCGCGGTGATTCCCGGCGCGGAGATTAGTGTTTCGAAT
>CAYOPA010000742.1:0-1973 GCA_964405625.1 uncultured Bryobacterales bacterium | reverse complement strand
CGCTGTGGCTGCGGCGCGTACTGGCTTCCGCCACGCCGCTGCCCAGCCAGTCAGTTGGCAGCGCGCGCTGGCTGGAGAGCTCCCGAGTATGCACTCCCCTTGTGGCGGGCTGCCTGTCGCCGGCGGTCATGCTGCCATCCGGTTGGCGGAAATGGAGCGAGTCCGAGCTCTCGGCCGTCATTTCCCATGAGACTGCTCACATCCGGCGCAATGATCCCTGGTTCAAGGCGCTGGCGGGGATAAACCGGGTGGTCTTCTGGTTCCATCCGCTGGCCTGGTGGCTTGAACGCCGCATCGCATCGGAAGCCGAGCTTGCCTGTGACGACGAGGCTTCGCTGGAGATCGGCGACCAAAGGGCATACGCCAAGGCATTGGTGGAGGTGACTGCCGGGGCTGGGTCGCAACCCGGGCGCTTCGCTGCGACGGGCGTGGCGATGGCCGGCGCCGCCCCAATCACTCGGCGCGTCGATCGGTTGCTCTCGGTCGGTCCGCGAGGCCGGGGAGTGCTGCACTGGCGCCATTGGGCGGCGGTCACGGCGTTGACGCTCGGCGCCTTTGCCCTAACCGTCGCCGTGCATCCGACCCTGGCGCAGGCAACGGGGACCGCGGTGGAGGGCTTCCTAACGGACCCCAGCGGCGGACACGTGCCCGGCGCACAGGTCCTGCTACTCGATGAAGACAGCGACGCCGTCGCCAAGACCTACAGCCGACCCGATGGATCCTACCGGTTATCGCCCGTCAATCCCGGCCGCTACACGTTGCTCGTCGTGGGCTCGGGATTCGAGCCGTTTCGCAAAAGCCGGGTAACGGTAGTTCGAGGCGCCGTCGCTGTTCATCCCGTCACATTACAACTGGCCTCCATCCAGGAAGAAATCGTGGTCGCCCCATCGACCGCGGAATCCGGCCCCGGAGTCCCGCCCTCCAGGATTCGAGTTGGGGGAGGCGTCCAAAGGGCGAGGCTGATTCGTCAGGTCCGGCCCGACTATCCGGCGGAAGCTCGCGCCGAGCACGTGCAGGGAACGGTCGTCCTCAGCGCCGTGATCAGCGCCGAGGGCGTTCCGACGGAGCTCGTCGTGGAATCGACAGCCGTGGACCGCAGGCTGGTCGAGGAAGCGTTGCGGGCTGTTCGGCAATGGCGGTACAAACCCACGCTACTGAACGGGACGCCAGTCGAAGTGCTCACTACCGTCCAGATCTCCTTCACCTTGGCTCCATAGGCGGAGAGACCATACCTGCATCCCGCGGAGACGCGTGAGCCGGAGCATGCCAGCTCCGGCTCATTCCGCTTTGAAGCCGCCGGTGGCGTGGGAGCCGTCGCAGTAGGGCTTATTCCCCGACATCCCGCAGCGGCACAAGGCGGCTTTGCGGGTGCGGTGCGCCGAGGCGTCGGCGCCGCGAATTTCGCAGCCGCCGTCGAGCAGCAGCGGGCCGTTCGGGGCGGTTGCGATCACGAGCTCGCCTTCGATCGGGGCGTCCTTGCCGTCGCCGGCGGCTTGGCCCAGCGCGGCCGGGCCGCTGAACTTGGCTTCGAGGTGGGCGTTGTCGCAGAGCGGTTTGTTTTGCGATTGCCCGCAGCGGCATAGCGCCATGCGGGTGTCTTCCAGCAGAAGCTCGCCGTCGAGCGTCTGGAGCTTCGCCCGCGCCTGCACGTAGAGCGGGCCGTCCGGGACGACACGCACGTGCGACTCCCCGGGCGTCGCCTCGCCCGCGCCGCCGTCTTGGCGGACGGCATGCAGGGCCCCGGTCGGGCAACGCGCCACCACGGCGGTCAAATCGTCAGCCGAGGCGCTGTCGGGCTCGACCCAGGGCTTTCTCTGGGGATTGAAGACATCAGGCAGCCCACGGACGCAGGCCGCCGCATGGATGCAGCGGGCGAGGTCGTAGCGGACGGTGACGTCCGCGCCCTTGTACTCCAGGATTTTCGATTTCATGGCCGCTTTGTAGCACATCCAGTAGGGCCGGGCATTCTTGCC